>CAZOMK010000055.1:0-10417 GCA_964580615.1 uncultured Lachnospiraceae bacterium
TATTATACCACAATAAGGGGATAAAATAAATCATTTACAAGAAGTTTTTTGCACACAAAAACGGGACGCAAGGCGTCCCGTTTTACGGCACATCATATATTGTTCAGGTCAAAATCGGGGACAGCCTTCTTCAAAACGTATTCCACGCCCTTTTTGAGCAAGGATATCTGCGTTTTCAGATAATATTCATCGTCGAAAAGCGCATAATGCACGCACGCGCGAACCAATATAAAAATAAACGCAGTCGTTATGTTATACGGCATACCGATCTTGTTTTCGAGGAATTTGGCATATTCGGTATAACGCTCGTTTACGCCCTCGAAGAATTTTTTTCCGTGTTCGAGATACTTTGGATTCGTATAGATCTGGTACATCAGGCGGTACTTTTTTCCGTGCTCTCGCGCCGTCCAATACGGAACCTCGTCAATAAATCGAAAAACCTCGTCAGGGGTTTTAGGGGCTTTCTCCATAAAATCATCCTCGACCTTAGACATACAGTGCGCTGTTGACTGTATTATCAAATCGTCAAGATCCTTAAAATATGTATAAAGGTTGCCGGAGGTGCATCCGCAGGCTTGCGCGAGTGTCTTTATTCCCACGTCCTTGAGTCCGTACTCCGCATAGCAATCGTAGCATTTTTCCATGATGTCGGCTTTTTTTATCTTATGTATTTCTTCTTTGGTCATATACGGCAACTCCTTTTGACAGCATTAGACAATTGTATTTATTTTATCACAAATTTCGTTCAAGTGCAATCGGTTTCGTCAAAGTTATTTGTCATTTTTGAACATTGTATTAACAAAAACTCTCAATTTGAGCGAATAATCCAAGATCGCGTATGGAAAAATTATCATTAGACACTTACAAAAAGGAGATATCCATGCTAACTGTAATTTTAAGGACGTTGATCCTTTACGGCGTTCTCGAAATATCAATGAAGCTGATGGGCAAGCGTCAGATAGGGGAATTTGAAATGGGTGAGCTTGTAACGACTCTGTTCATTTCCGAACTTGCCGCGCTCCCGATAGGAGGCCCTGAAATTCCGCTTCTGCGCGCGCTTGTTCCGCTCGGTATAGTTGTTCTGCTTGAGGTGTCGATCTCCTTTCTGTCGATGAAATGCAGGGCTGTGCGCCGTTTTATTGCCGGCAAGCCGAGCCACATCATAGTGCGCGGAGTGCTTGACCAAAAAGAGCTGTTTCGTCAACGGATAAGCTGTGCGGAGCTGCTTGCTCAATTGCGGCAAAAGGGAGTTTCGGACATATCGGAGGTTTACAGCGCGATAATCGAGGACGACGGGATGCTGTCCGTTTTCACAAATGCGGACGTGCCGAACGGGATCACGCATTCCGTCATAATAGACGGTGTCGTCATCGACGAAAATCTGTCTGCGGCGGGAAAGGGACGCGACTTTATTGAGCAGGAGCTTCACAAGCGAAGGCTTTCCGCCGATGACGTTTTTCTTTTGACAGTCGATGACGGCGGGAACGTAAAGCTCATAAAAAAGGCGCAGTGAAAAGCCTTTGCTTTTCACTGCGCCCGTTTGTTTTATTTGAAGGTTTTGCCGTCTTTTCCGAGGACATCGACACGCATGACGGAATGCCAATCGGCGCCCGGAGCGATATTCTCCTTATATCCGATGCGAGCCATGATCGCGGTGACTATATATTCGGGATTCAAGTAATGTTCGGGATCCGCAGCCAGCGTAACGTCAAGCTGCATCTCGCCGTCTTCGCTTTTCACGTCGGCGGATTTGATAAACGGAGCGATTTCGCACTCCGCCTCGCCCGCTTTTGTTCGCTTAGTCACGACGACGGACGATTTCAGCATCTCCGTCACGAGTGTTGCCGAATCGGACTTGATCGCGTCCGCGTGCATCGTGATCAAGTAACGCGAATGCGCGATATCTCTGAACTTTGTTTCCGGAATGTACACGTCCTTTATCTCGATATCGGGGACTGTCGCCAAGATAAGGCGTCTTTTGATCTCCTCAAGATCGGGTTTTTGATCGTGCACCTTTATGTCGAGCAGTTCAAGCTCGCTCTCCGTGCCGACTGACAGCGGGAGCGCAAACACAAGCTTCGGCTTGGGATTGAAGCCCTCCGTATAATAAACGTTTATGTTCGCCCTGACGACAAGCTTCGTCATCGTGCGCATCAAGTCAAGATGCGAGACAAACTGAAGCGCGCCTTTTTTGGAGAACACTATTCTCACAGGCGTCGGTTTGATCATCTCTTTTTCCTGCATAATGTGTCACCTCCGAATTTATTTGCGCCGCACGCCGAGCAAGCTTCTCGGCAGTTGCGCGTCGTTTCGCTTTTCTTTGCAAGCTCATACTCACGTGCCATAAACGCTTTTGTGACGCCGCAATCAATGACGTCCCAAGGAAGCGTTTCCGTTATGTCGCGGTCACGATTTGCGTAAAACGCAGGGTCGATTCCCGCGGTGCGGAAAGCCTCGTGCCAACGCTCGTAGCTGAAGTGCTCGTCCCATGCGTCGAAGCAAGCTCCGAGGCGATGAATCTCAAGCAACGCGGCGGAGAGCTTTCTGTCACCGCGTGCAAGGACGGCCTCGATCTCGGAAACGTCCGAGTCATGGAAATCATAGCGGATACGTCTGTCCTTGATATTTTCCGCGATAAGACGCTGACGGCGTATAAACTCCTCACGTTCTATCTGCGGGAACCACTGGAACGGCGTAAACGGCTTGGGAATGAAGCAAGCCGTCGAGATCGTTACCTTAGGAGAGAGTCTTTTATTGCGTTCGGGCGTATTGTAGTACTCCTGAATGACGCGCTCCGCGAGCTTTGCTATGCCGATAACGTCCTCGTCCGTTTCCGTGGGCAAGCCGATCATAAAATACAGCTTCACCTGCGATTTACCTGCCGCAAACGCTATATGAACCGCATTCATAATGTCCTCTTCGCGGACGTTTTTGTTGATCGCGTCACGCAAGCGCTGAGTTCCCGCCTCAGGCGCGAATGTAAGTCCCGACGAGCGGACGCGGCTGATCTTTTCCATCAGCTCTGGAGTGAAGCTGTCCGCGCGAAGCGACGGCAGCGACAGCGAAATCTTGTTTTCCGTAGTCCAATCTATGAGCTCGTCCGTCAGTCTGTTCACGCAGGTATAATCGTCGATAGCCAACGATGTGAGCGAAATTTCGTCGTAGCCCGTGTTTTCGTACATTTCCTTCGCCTGACGGCAAAGCGTCTCGACGCTTCTGTCGCGAACGGGGCGGTATATCATACCTGCCTGACAAAATCTGCATCCTCTGATGCAACCGCGGAACACCTCAAGCATGATTCTGTCATGCACGACCTCTGTAAAGGGCATGACGGGTTTTGTCGGGAAATAGGACTTGTCGAAATCCTCGATAGTACGTTTCAAAACGCGTGCGGGCACTTTTTCGTCCGCAGGCACGTATTTGGAAACTGTTCCGTCATCGTTGTATTCGACTGTATAGAGCGAGGGGACGTAGAAGCCGTCAAGCTCTGTTGCCGCCGCATAAAGGAAGGCTTTTTTCGTATATCTGCCCTCCTCCTTCATACGAACGTAAAGACGGGCAAGCTCCGGCAGTGCTTCCTCGCCCTCTCCGATAGAGAAGATATCGAAAAAGTCCGCCATCGGCTCTGCGTTATACGAGCAGGGGCCGCCGCCGATAATAACAGGTGCGTTTTCGTCGCGCTCCGAGGCTAAAAGCGGAATATCGCTTAGCTCGAGCATTTTCAGGACTGTCGTATAGCACATCTCGTACTGAAGCGTAAAGGCAACTATATCGAAATCCTTGACGGGATCGCCGCTTTCATGCGCCCAAAGCGGAATATCGTATTCCTTCATGCGCTCCTGCATATCGGTCCACGGCGCATAAACGCGCTCGCACCACACATCCTCGCACTCGTTAAGCGAGCCGTAAAGGATTCGGACACCGAGATTGGACATTCCGATCTCGTATGTATCCGGGAAGCAGAACGCAAACCTGCATTTGATTTTAGATTTGTCCTTTATGACCTGATTGCGTTCGCCGCCCGTATATCGTCCGGGCTTTGTGACGCTTTTCAGTATACTTGCATATTTTTTGTAATCCATTGTAAAGAGCCTTTCTTTTGCATAAGCATTTATGCTGACACGGGAGAAGGTCAAAAAAGCCTTCTCCCGCGTTTTGATCGTTAATTAAATTATCATCTTAGACATAATGAACATCGGGACTATCCAGATGAGCGAATACAGCGAAATAAGAAGCGGTGAGAGCGTGAACGCGCTGAACAAGAGCGCCAACGCCGCAACTCCGAGGCTGACAAACAGCGAAATGACGACAAGCATCGTATTAACGCTGCGCGCATGGAGCACCTTTTCGCAAAGGGAAACAGTCTGAACGACGGATTTGGGAGAATCCTTTGAAACAAGACCGCTGCCCGTATTTTCGCTGACCTTTGTTTTGTCGGCGAGGTCCTTGCATCTGATTATGCGGATGGGATAATCCTCAAGCCTTATCTGAGCGCCGAGGAACGCTTCAGTTATGTTCGGGTCAAAGGTCTTGAGCCCCACGAACATTCCGCCGCGGTCAAGCTGCTTGAGAATGAACTCAAAATCGGAATCAACGACATAGGATATGAGCATACGCGCGATAAACTTGCCGTCCTTGACCATATACATAACGCTGACGACAGGCTCAAACGTATCGTTTCTGTGCGATTCGAGCGGAGCTGGGATCCTGACTCCCGCCGCCTCAAGCGCGTCTATCGTACCGAAGGAAATGACAGAGCCGTCAACCTCTGTTTGGAGCAAACCGGGGAGCGCATTGAGCAGCTTTACGTTTGAAGAATATCCGATATCGCGCGTTGCGATATCGAAAACGTCGGAAAGCGGGCCGCCGACAGTGCAGAACGCGCTTGCGGCGTAATAGAGCACTACGTCTATTCTGTTATTGCCGAACACATTGATTGCGCGGACATTAACGCCCGTTGACGGGAAAACGTTCTTATCATCGAAGGAGATGATAGCCGCGTCCGCATATTCCTCAGCCGAGCTTTCACCGACAATCGTGCTTCCGTCCTCGTAAGCCTTTTTGTTTGCCAAATAGAACGGATGCGAGAACATATAGAACACAGACGCAGGCATACAAACGAGCGCAGTTGAGATCGCGGATTTCATGCCGCTGTACAGTGCGTTGTCTCCGTTATAACCGAACGCGAAAAACGCGGCGGCGATAACGATCGAAGCGGGGATTATAAATCCGATGAATTTTCTGCCGTTCGGGTAACGGTTTGTGCGGAGGAAATAATCGTTAACGAAATCGGCGCATTCGACCTTCAAAACACCGATATCATTTGCGTCGTCGTCCTCCTCCATCATGTCGGAAAACGCCTCATGTTCGAGATGAGATTCGGACATTGTGAGATTTTCAAGTGCGTACTTCGGCTTCTTCGACGAGATGACGCTGAAGCTGAGTATCTCGCGCTTGATGTTGATATAATCAGCCGTATACAGCATCACGAAGATAACTGCAACGGGAAGGTTGAACGTCATCGGGCCCGCGCTTTCGTAAAGATCCGCAAACGAAATGACGATGCTGTACGCTGTATTAAGCACGAGTGCAAAAGCCGCGAGCGATTCCTGCGCAGGCTTAGCGTCGAAGAAATCGCGAATGCCGTTGCATATCGACTTATACGCGGGAGCCGCGATCAAAAGCGAGAGCTGGAGTCCCACCATGATATAAACGACGGGGTAAACAGTCGGTGCAAAGGCACCTCCGAGTGTTATACCGAACGTATCATGGCATTCAAACAAAATCAAAACGAGCGTAAGAACGATCGAATAGATCAGCTTCGCAAAGGACTGCTTTTTAGCCGACGCGTAAAATTCTCTCGTTTCGTTAGTTTGCGATTTGTTTGTATATTCATATTCGAGACGCGCTCTTTCGCGGTTGATCGCCTCGGCGCGCTCGATATCGCCCTGCTGTTTTTCAACGTAAGCGGTAACGTTCTGCTCGCCCATCGACTCATGGAGTTCTTCCTCCATTCCGAGCGCAAGCATGATATTCAAGTCAAAATCATCGACATCGGGATGCTCTTTTTTCTCGGCTTCTTCGGTTTTCTCATCCGAAACGGCATCAAACACGATCGTTCCGTCGTTATTTTGCGCGGAATCGTCGGTTTCGGTTGTCTGCTCCGCTTCCGTCTCAGCTTCAAAATCTGGATCGTTTCCGTAAAGCTCATCCTCCGGTTCTTCGAACTCGGACAGGATATCGACATCGGGATCAAAGCTTTTTGCGCCGGGCTCAATGAAATCGAACACGCTCGTCTCCTCCGCGGGGTCTGTAACGACGGCATCCTCGACGATTTCGTTTTCTTCGATCACTTTTTCCTCAGAGCTTGAAACGACGTCAAACTCAGCGGTTCCGAGGTCAAGCATTGCCTCAAGCGGCAGTTGCTCTGCGTCCGCGCTCGTCGTTTCTTCCGCAAGCGCGACTTCCTCGACCTTTTTTTCTTCAACGTCTGTCTTGCCGCTTCGCGACCTTACAGCCGTCATACGTCTTCTGCGTAACGGCTTGACGTATGTATCAGCCGTATCAGCCGTATCAGCCGTATCCGCCGTTTCGGGCGCGCCGTATTCCTTTGCGTCCGTAACCTTTTCGGCGTCTACTGACTTCGAGTCTTCGCTTTCCGACACAGCAACAGACTCATCAGCGGGATCCTCGTCCATATACCTACGCAAAAGCTCGGTTATATCGAGTTCGCTTTCTTTAGTCGGCTTATTGCCGTTTTTTTCGATCATAGCTTTCTCCAAAAATCATTTATCGAAATTTCGTATTATTCGTGCAATTGCTTGGCGACCTCAAACATAAGGATCGCGCCCGCACACGATACATTAAGTGAATTAACATGGCCGTACATCGGGATCGAAACAATGAAATCGCTTGCCTCGCGGAGCACGCGACTGACGCCCTCGCCCTCGCTTCCGAGGATGATGGCGGTTGCGGAATCGAACTTGGTTTTATAGTAATGTTCGCCGTCAGCCTCGGCTGTATATATCCAAACGCCGCGTTCCTTCAGCTCCTTAACGGCAGCCGCCAAATTCGGCACCTTCACGATCGTGAGATGCTCGATCGCGCCGGCTGACGATTTGGAAACAGCGGGAGTCAGCCCCGCGCTGTGACGCTTGGGAATGATAAGTCCGTGTGCGCCGGCACATTCGGCGGAGCGAATGATCGCGCCGAGGTTTCCGGGGTCGGTAACATCATCCGCGATTACAATAAAGGGTTTCTCGCCTTTTTCGGCGGCGGCAGCGAATATATCATCTATTGTGCCGTAATCCTTTTCGGCTGCCATAGCGATTATTCCCTGATGATTCATCCCGCCGGACATATAATCAAGCTTTCCGGCATCGACCTCGACAGTCGGGATCTTCAGTCTGCCCGCTTCTGCGATAAGGGCGGTTATGCTTCCCTCCTTGTCGCCTCTGCGAACGAATATTTTATCTATACTGCGTCCGCTTTTCAAAAGCTCGCGAACAGCGTTGCGTCCGATAACGGCGCCCTCGACAGGTTCTTTCGGTGCAGGCTTTTTTTCGCCTCCGAACGTTTTTCTTTCGTAATTTTTCTTATCTTTCACCATAGAAATCCATCAAAATCCACACTTCGGGTAATACATACATAATATTATACCACATTTATTTTGTTTTGTATACATTTTTAGCGATTTTTTTGAGTGAAAGCACAAAAAACGAAGCCGTGTCAATGACACGGCTTCGTTTCCAAGAACAAATATTATTATGTAATATCAGTGTCTTTTTCTCGCCGCATAGCATTCGTTGCAGTATACGGGTCTGTCACCGGAGGGCTCGAAATTAACCTTGCAGGCTTTACCGCACTCAGCGCAAACAGCGTCGTGCTTTGCTTTTCTTGCATCCTTGCAAGCCTTGCAATGCTTAGGCTCATTCATGAGGCCTTTTTCGGCAAAAAATGCCTGTTCACCGGCAGTGAATGTGAATTCCTTGCCGCAGGTTACGCAAACCAGCGTCTTGTCTTCGTACATGGGGATTCTCCTTGTAATATAAATGAAAATGTGCCCTCGACGGATTCAGACCGTCATCCTTGCTTTTGACAATGCTCTAATTAAGCTATACGGGCTTGTATATATAATGGGATCTCTCCCGTTACATCAAGATCAATGAAATATGAGCTTTTGGAGCTTATTTTTCATTCTGTACAGTGCGTTTTCGACTGTTTTTGTATTCACGCCGAGCGTATCAGCTATGACGGACGGCTTAAGTCCGTCTGCGTAAAGGTCATAGACCTCATATTCGAGCGGCGACAGGACAGCCTTTATTCTGCAATTCAATTCCTGCTCGCTTTCCATTTTCAAAAGCGTCTCCGACGGATCCGAGCTGTCGGACGCGCCGCCGAGCGGAGCTATCGAATCGTCATCGACGGGCAAAACGGCGCCGCTGTGACGTCTGATAAGCGAGATCATTCTGTTTTTGATGCAGATCTTTGCGTAAAGACCGAAGCTGACTTCTTCCTTTTCCGGATCGAACCTGAGAGCCGCTTGATAAAGCTTTATGATCGCTTCCTGACGGAATTCCTCCTCGTCTGTACGGGTTGCGCCCGAAACGAGCGACACAGCTCCGATGACGGCTGAATCTATCAGCGGCGCATATTTGCGAAGGAGCACCGCGCAGGCATCGTCGTCTCCGGCTTTCACAGCCGATATTAATTCATCAACGGAAAAATTATCGTAATCTATCATATTTTTGTGATCAAAAGATATTTCTCACTTGTGTATTATATCACATTTTGGCAATTTGTCAACATATTGTGAACATATTTTGAAATGTTTTTTCAAAATATCAAATTTACGTCTCCGGACAGCAGTGCAAGCGCTCCGCGATATATGACTTCCGGATGTTCGCGGAAGTTTTTGCGGATCATTTCGGCGCGCGCGGGAGAATCGACCTTGACTGAAACAGAGCAAACGGGACGTTTCTTTTCCCGGATCGTACAGGTAACGAGCAATCCGCCGCCCTCGGAGTCCGGAATTTCTTCTTTTTTGAAGTCGAGGTCGGCGTCGCGTTCCCTAAACGACACAAGTCTGAGTGCCGTTTTCAAGCTTCGGGAACGAATTTCCGCAAAAATATCCTCGGAAAGTCCGTCCGCAACGCTCACTCCGCGAGGTGTGATCCGATAGGTATCAAGCTCCCCCTCTCCGCCCTTGATCTCCTCGATGAGTCCGTCGTCAAGCAGCTCCGCGAAGCAGGTTGCAAAATCGATATATTCAACATAGCCGTCATAAAGTGCGACATCGTTTATCATATTGTAGTCAAGCGGTCTGTCAAGATTTTTCATCAAGAAAAGGATGAACACCTTGACATAATTTTTATCGCTGACAGGTGCTCTCATATTGAACCTCCGATGGTTCCGATAAATTTCAATAGGGTGAAGGAACGCGAGCGTTCCTTCACCCTTTAGCGTGTTTTGCTATTATTCTGCAGGTGCCGCCTGAGTTGTATCAAACAAAGGCTTCCATGCCATATAGTCAGACATCTTTACTTTGTCGAAGATGCTCGTTCCGTAGTAATCAAGCTTGAAGCCGTCAACAACCTTGGAGTTGGTGATGTAAGCGTTCTGGTTGAATACGATCGGCATAACGGGCATATCTTCCATAAGAAGCGATTCTGCTTCGCGGAGAATCTCCGCTCTCTTTGTCAGATCCGTTTCCTCGTAAGCGCGTTCGATGATCGCGTTATAAGCTTCGCTGTTGTATCCGGTTACATGACCTACGAAGGAATAGTCATTGCTCTCGGAAGAAAGGTTGATACCGTTACCGGAGAACTCAAGTGCGAAGGGAGCGAGCGCGGAGAACGCTTCCTCGGAAAGTGCCTGATAGTCAACTGCAAGAACATCCCAGTTAAGGCCTTCCGATCTAGAAACATTATAAAGCGAGTTGAATACGTCTGTATAGAGTGTAGAGTCTTCACTGTTTACAGTCGCCTTGGATGCAACTGTTTTTACGTTGAAGCCGAGCTGACCCCAAGCGCCTGCGATGTAGGAAGCGATAGCGCCGCTTACGTCATCGTCTGCGTAGTAGTTGATCTTAATATCGCCGCCGCTTACGCCTGCCTCTTTAAGAAGAGCCTTTGCAGCGTCGAGATTTGCCGTTGTAGCGATAAGAGCCTTACCGGAATCTCTCCAAGATGTGCCTGCCTTACCGTTTGTTACGCCGTAAGGAATGAAGCCTGTTGCCGCCTTAGCAAAGACGACGATATCGTTTGCTATATACTCACGGTCGATAACGAGAGAGAGAGCCTTACGTACTCTTGCATCCTGGAAGAGCTCGTTATTAAGGTTGAAGTAATAGCAGTGTGTTGACATAAGGTCAGCAGTCGTGATATTCTCGCCGTACTGTTCCTTATATGTCTTACGC
>CAZOMK010000056.1:0-10259 GCA_964580615.1 uncultured Lachnospiraceae bacterium
TGCATTCCCTTTTGCGCCTCGCACTCAAACGCGACGCCGGGGCCTGAGGTTTCCGTCAAGCCGTAGATATCGTAGGCTTTTATTCCGAGCGATTTTTCGATATCACGTCTCATTTCCTCCGTCCACGGCTCGGCGCCGAAGATTCCCGCTTTAAGGTCAAGATCGGCGGCGGAAAGTCCCATTTCCTTGATGGCTTCGCCTATGTACGCGGCATACGACGGTGTACAGCACAAAATCGTTGCATGAAGGTCGCGCATGAATTGGATCTGACGATCCGTATTGCCCGACGACATCGGGAGCGTGAGGCATCCGACCTTATGCGAGCCGCCGTTAAGTCCGGGACCGCCGGTGAACAGCCCGTAGCCGTATGCGATCTGACAAACGTCCTCGTTTGTGCCGCCTGCGGCGACAATCGCGCGGGCACAGCACTCCTCCCAAAGATCAACGTCCTTTTGAGTATAGAAGGCAACGACGCGTCTGCCTGTTGTTCCGCTCGTTGACTGAATACGGACGCAATTTTTAAGATCCGTTCCCAAAAGACCGTACGGGTACGCGTCTCGGAGATCCGCTTTTGTCAAAAAAGGAAGCTTATGAAGGTCGTCAACCGACTTAATATCGTCGCACGAAACGCCTTTTTCGTCCATGAGGCGGCGATAATATTCAACATTTTCGTATACGTGCTTGACCTGCTTTACGAGCTTTTCGTTTTGGATCGCTCTCATTTCCTCGCGTGAGGCGCATTCAAGCTCCGACTGATAATATTTTGCCATAAAAATCTCCATTGCCGCGAGCTGCGGCTCGATATTTTCAAATAAAATCATACACCCGCAGGGGGAGCATTGTCAACATATTTTTTCATGGACGCGAATAATTATTCAATTTGTAAAAAAATCGCCGCGAGGTATTGACAATGTGCATTTTCACTGATATAATCGTTATAATCTATAAAATCGAAAAGATGAGCAATTATGATAAGCCGTAATTTTGCAAACGAATATTTTTACTTTTACTATTTCTTCGGCAAAAAAGAAAAGTAAAAGTAAATTCTGTTGCACAAAAATAATTTCGGTCGAATAAAAGTTTCACATTCACCCGACGGATTTTGCAGAAAGAATTTACTGCAAAGTCCGTTTTTTTCATCTTCAATATTGCAAAAATCGAAAGGAATAAAATCATGATCGTCGTACTCAAGCAAAACAGCGACAAGCTTCAAATTGAAAATCTGATCGAATGGTTAAAGGAGCAAAATCTCGACATTCACATATCCGAGGGTAAGCATCAGACTGTTCTCGGTCTTGTCGGAGACACGTCAAGAGTTGACGGTGAGCTTATCGAATCTCTTGAGATTGTTGACAGCGTCAAGCGAGTAAGCGAGCCGTTTAAGAGCGCAAACCGCAAGTTTCATCCGGACGACACTGTTGTAAACGTCGGCGGAATTAAGATAGGCGGCGGCAATTTTGCAATCATTGCGGGACCGTGCTCCGTTGAAAGCGAAGCGCAGATCCTTGAGGTTGCAACTAAGGTCAAGGAGGCGGGGGCGCTTCTGCTTCGCGGCGGTGCGTTCAAGCCGAGAACGTCGCCGTACGACTTCCAAGGTCTGCGTGCGGAGGGCATCGAGCTTTTGATCAAGGCTAAAAAAATGACGGGAATGCCCATCGTTACCGAGATCATGGACGCAAAATACCTTCCTCTGTTCGAGGACGTTGACGTAATTCAGGTCGGTGCGAGAAACGCGCAGAATTTCGAGCTTCTCAAGGAGCTCGGCAAGATCCGCAAGCCGATTCTTCTGAAGCGCGGTACAGCGGGCACGCTCAAGGAGCTTTTGATGAGTGCGGAATACATCATGGCAGGCGGAAACGAAAACATAATTCTCTGCGAGCGCGGCATCCGCACGTACGAATCGTACACGCGAAACACGCTTGATCTTTCAGCCGTTCCGATGCTCAAGGAGCTTTCTCATCTTCCCGTTATCGTCGATCCGAGCCACGCCTGCGGCATTTCACGTCTCGTCAAGCCGATGGCAATGGCTGCTGCTGCGGCAGGTGCGGACGGTCTCATGATCGAGGTACATAACGATCCCAAGCACGCGCTTTGCGACGGTGCGCAGTCGCTTACACCGGAGGAATTCGCCGATGTTTCGGCTCGCGTCAGCGAGATCAGACGTGTTATCGTCGAAAAATAAGCTTTTGTAACGAAAAATAAGCTTCAACCGAAAGGAAAAATGGCATGAACATTGGAATTGTCGGACTCGGACTTATAGGCGGATCGTTCGCCAAGGCGCTCACCGCAAGCGGAAAGCACGTCGTTTACGCGTATGACATTGACAAAACGATCCTTAATTATGCAATCATGACGGGGGACGTCAAGCACAAGCTGACTGACGACACCATCGGCGAATGCGACATGATGATCATTTCGCTCTACCCTACGGCAACGCGTGAATTTATAGAAACTAAGGCGCAGTTTTTCCGTCCCGGCACGATCGTCATTGACACTGCCGGCACGAAAAGGAGCATCACATCGTCGGCGTTTGCACTGGCGGAGCGCTTCGGCTTCTTCTTCGTCGGCGGGCATCCGATGGCGGGAACGCAATTTTCGGGCTTCAAGCACGCAAGAGCGACGCTTTTCAACAACGCGGTCATGGTCGTTACTCCGAAGAAAAACGAGGATTTGCACGTTCTCGACAGAGTTAAGCAGGTCATGCTCGACTGCGGGTTCGCAAAGCTTAATGTTACAACTCCCGAAATTCACGACGAGCTGATCGCGTTTACGTCTCAGCTTGCCCACGTTGTCTCAAACGCTTACGTCAAAAGTCCCTCTGCGCTTCATCACAAGAATTTTTCCGCAGGCAGCTACCGCGATCTTACGCGCGTGGCGCGCTTGAACGAGGATATGTGGACTGATCTTTTCCTCGACAATCGCGACAATCTGCTCGGTGAGCTTGACACTATTATATCCAATCTGCAAAAATACCGCGATGCGCTTGATAAAGGCGACGCGAATGAATTAAAATCGCTCCTGCGCGAAGGCAGGATCATAAAGGAAAGGACGCTGTACGGTGAAAAGGATCAAAATAAAGACCTCACGTAATTACGAGGTGCTTGTCGGTGCCGGCGCTTCAACGACGATCGGTGCGGAAATTTCCGCGATCTCGTCTGCCGCGCGCATACTGACAGTAACCGATGATAACGTTGCGCCACTGCACGCCGATGCGTTCATTTCGCGCTTACCGCAAGCGGCGGAAAAGCATATTTTCATTCTTTCTCATGGCGAGGAGCACAAATCCATCGAAACCGTTATGTCGATCCTTACTTATTTGAAGGAGCACGGCTTCGATAGAAACGATCTTATAATCGCGCTCGGCGGCGGCGTCACCGGTGACATGGCGGCATTTGCCGCGTCGATCTATATGCGCGGAATTGATTTTGTCAATGTACCGACGACGCTTTTGTCGCAGGTCGATTCATCCGTCGGAGGGAAAACGGGCGTTGATTTTTTGGGTGCGAAAAACATCATCGGTACGTTTTATCAGCCGAGGCTCGTTTTGTGTGACACCGATTATTTGAACACCTTACCCGACGAGATTTTTGCCGACGGCTGTGCCGAGGTCATAAAATACGCGTTTATTAATGATCCCCGTCTGCTTGAGCTGATCGACGGCGGGATCAAGTCCAACATTGAAAGCATCGTTTTTCGCTGTGTTTCAAATAAAAACGACATCGTTTCGCGCGACGAATTTGACCGCGGCGATCGTGTGCTGTTGAATTTCGGGCACACGATCGGTCACGCAGTCGAGGGACTGAGCGAATACAAGATCAGCCACGGAAAGGCTGTCGCCATCGGTATGGCTGTCATTTCCGAAGCTTGCGAGGCATCGGGAATATGCGTCGGCGGTGTTTACGACAGGCTCGTCTCCGTTTTGACGGCGAATTCTCTGCCTGCATCAACAGATTTTACTGCCGACGCGCTTATAGGCGCTGTCAAAAACGACAAGAAAAAAAGCGGGGACGGCATTTCCGTTATCGTTCCCGTTTCGATCGCGCAGACTCAAATCAAAAAAATGAGCTTTGACGAGCTTTACGAGCTTATAAAAGGAGTTCTATTATGACCGTAACAGTTTTTCCGTCGCGTTTGTCCGGCGTCGTGCCGGCGATAGCGTCAAAATCAGTCCTGCACAGGCTGCTGATATGCTCTGCCCTCTCCGACGGCGAAACGCGCATAGACAACGTAACGATGTCGAAGGACATTGCGGCGACGATAAGCGCTGTTGCGGGGCTCGGAAAGTCGGTTACATTTTGCGACGGCTCGCTGTACGTTCGCGACGGCGTTCACTCGGAGGTCATAAACGTCAACGAAAGCGGATCTACGTTTCGGTTTATTCTTCCCGTTGCCGCCGCTGTATCAAACGGAGCGTTTTTGACAGTCAACGGCTCCGACTATCTTGCATCGCGTCCGATATCGCCGCTTTACGAGCAGCTTGTCGCGCACGGCGCCGTGCTTTCCGAAAAAGGACGCTTCCCGATGCGTATCGGCGGTAAGCTTTCATCGGGAGAATACACGCTTCCCGGAAACATATCAAGTCAGTTTATTTCGGGTCTGCTGTTTGCTCTGCCGCTTTGCGACAGCGACAGCAGGATCATCATCGAGGGGAAGCTTGAATCGAAGCCCTACATCGACATAACTGTCGATTGTCTCAAAGAATTCGGGATCACGATCGAGCGCACGGAGGACGGTTATTTTGTGCGCGGAGGTCAAAAATGCGTTTCTCCCGGCGTCGCCGAATGCGAGGGTGACTGCTCAAACGCCGCTTTTTTCCTTGCGGCAGGCGCACTTTCGGACAATTTCACGGGCGTATCTGGTCTTAAAGCTTCGACGTCGCAGGGAGATGTTGCCGTCATCGAGTTGCTTGAGCGGTTCGGTGCCGAAAAGCGCGACAGCGACGGTTGCGTCGAATTTCGCGGCGCGGCGCTTAACGCCATTGACATTGATGCATCCGATATTCCCGATCTTGTACCGATCCTTTCGCTTGTCGCTTCCGTTGCGTCCGGCGAAACGACGATATACGGTGCAAGTCGGCTTCGCTTAAAGGAAAGCAACCGTCTTTTTTCCGTGTCGAACGTGCTGTCACAGCTCGGCGCAAGCATAACGGAGACTGCGGACGGCTTGAGTGTTGTCGGAGTCGAAAGGCTTCACGGCGGACGCGTTTCCGCGCACAACGATCATCGAATTGCAATGACAGCCGCCATCGCGTCGCTCGTTTCCGACGGTGAGATCGTCATCGACGGCTTTGAAGCGATAAACAAGTCTTATCCCGATTTTATCCGCGATTTCACTGCTGTCGGCGGCAAGCTCGAAATTACGGACGCAAACTGAAACACAAATAGCAAAGGAGATGCTAATAGATGCAAAAGGGAATAAGACCGTGAACAGAGAAGCGTTGCGAGTTAGTGATTTTCTGTTTGGAGAAGGGTATGTCGAACAGTATGATTTTGTCGATCGTCGAACCTATGCAGGGCAAGACGGAAGAAGAAAAGAAAGCAATAGCGGAAAAGGCTCTGAAAAAACTGTTATCCGAGAATGGCGATTTGACAAACAAGAACAACAGCGAACAAGCGCACTGACTGATCGTGAAGTGCTTGCCATGGCGGCGGACGAGCTCGCCGGAACACATTTACTTCACTTTGCGCTTGAAGGAGAATAAAATGTCAATTTTCAACGGTAAAAAAATAAGTATCACACTGTTCGGTCAGTCTCATTCCGAGGCGATCGGCGTCACGATAGACGGACTGCCTGCGGGGATTCCCGTAGACGAAGCTGAAATTGCGGCGTTTATGAAGCGCCGCTCGCCGTCTGCATCGGCGTTTTCAACGTCAAGGGCGGAGCCGGACGTTCCCGTTTTCGTCAGCGGAGTTATGAACGGTGTCACAACGGGAGCGGCGCTGACAGCGATCATTTACAATAAGGATCAGCGCAGTCGAGACTATTCGCCGCTCGCAAACACGCCGCGTCCCGGTCATGCAGACTACACGGCGCGCGTCAAATACGGCGGTGCCGAGGATTACCGCGGAGGCGGTGCGTTTTCCGGCAGGATGACGGCCCCGCTCTGCGTTGCGGGTGCGGTTGCCGTCGGGTACTTGAAAAGTCTCGGCATTACTATCGGCTCGCACATTCTTTCGATAGGCGACGTATGCGACGGAGGTTTTGATCCCGTCGGCATCTCTGCCGATGAGCTTGAGACTGTCGTTTCAAAGCCCTTCCCAGTCAAAGACGACGAAAAGGGCGCCGAAATGCTTGAGCTTATCGCGCGCACAAGAGCCGACGGCGACTCTGTCGGCGGCGTTATCGAATGTGCCGCTGTCGGGGTGCCTGTCGGTCTCGGAGGGGAGCTTTTCGACGGCATCGAAGCAACGCTTGCGCGTCTCGTTTTTTCGGTTCCCGCTGTCAAGGGATTTGAGATCGGAGCCGGTTTTAACGCTTCACATTCGTTCGGAAGCAAAAACAATGACGAATTTTATTTTGACGGCGACAAGGTCAAAACTCGCACAAACAACGCCGGCGGCATTCTCGGCGGAATCACAAGCGGTATGCCCGTCACATTCAAGGTCGCGATCAAGCCGACGCCGTCAATATCAAAGCCGCAGAAAACAGTTGATCTTTCGACTCAGAAAGACACCGAGATCACGATCGGCGGCAGGCACGATGCTTGCATAGTGCCGCGCGCGCTTCCCGTTATCGAAGCTTGTCTCAGCATCGCCGTTTTAGACGAAATCTTATAAATATCAGAAGGAACATCACCATGAGCATGGAAAATTACAGAAACGAAATAAACCGTATCGACGGAGAGATCGTACGTCTTTTCATCGAACGTATGGAAACCGTCAAAAAGATCGGTCAATACAAAAAGGAAAACAATCTTCCCGTTCGCGATCCCGTTCGTGAGCGCAAAATGCTTGAAGCAATATCCGAGCTTGCCGGTGCCGAATACGAAAACAGCATCAGTCAGCTTTACTCGATGATACTTGAAATCTCTCGCGCGCAGCAGACAAAGATCGTTTCGCGTCCGTCAAAGCTGACGGAAATGATGGAAAATGCCGTCAGAGATACAGCGCAGCTTTTCCCCGAAAAAGCAACAGTCGCCTGCCAAGGCACGGACGGCGCATATTCGCAGGCTGCCGCCGAGAAAATGTTCAAGCATCCCTCGATCATGTTTCTTTCCTCGTTTGACAAGGTTTTTTCCGCAGTTGACAAGGGACTTTGCCGTTTCGGTATACTTCCGCTTGAAAATTCAACGGCAGGATCGGTAAATCAGATATACGATCTGATGGTTAAGTACAACTTTTCGATCGTCAGAACGGCTCGAATTCAGGTTTCGCACACGCTTCTCGCAAACCGCGGCGCAGAGCTTTCCGGCATCAAGGAAATTTATTCGCATGAGCAGGCGATCTCCCAATGCAGTGAATTCCTCAGCTCGCTTTCGGGCGTCAAGATCATCCCCTGCGAGAACACTGCCGTTGCCGCCTCCAAGGTTGCCGCTTCCGGCAGAACTGACATTGCGGCAATTTCGTCGAAGGAATGTGCGGAGCTGTACGGTCTTTGCGCTGTCTGCGACAGGATCGCCAACGAAAAGGACAACTACACTCGTTTCATCTGCATTTCGAAAAAGCTTGAGATCTATCCCGGCGCGGACAAAACAAGCGTCATGATGATACTGCCGCACAAATCCGGCTCGCTTTACAAGGTTCTGTCGCGTCTGAACGTGCTCGGCATCAATCTGAACAAGCTTGAAAGCCGTCCGATCCCGGACAGAAATTTTGAATTTATGTTCTATTTCGACATAGACGAGTCCATATATTCCCCCGCGCTGAAAGAGCTTCTCGGTGATCTGGAGCGCGAGGCGCAGGAATTCCGCTATCTCGGAAGCTATTCCGAGATAGTATGAGGGGTTGAAGTATGAAATGCGGTCTGCTCGGAAGAAAGCTCGCTCACAGCTATTCGCCGGCAATTCACCGTCACCTCGGTGACTACGAATACACGCTGATGGAGCGCGAGCCGGAGGAGCTTGACGAATTTTTCCGACGTTGTGATTTTGACGCGATAAACGTGACGATCCCGTACAAGGAAGCTGTCATGAAATATTGCTCGTCGATCGACGAAACGGCAAAAAAGATCGGATCCGTCAACACGATCGTCAAAAAAGACGGCAAACTGCTCGGCTACAACACCGATTACTTCGGATTCAAGCTTATGCTTGAACGTCTGACGGATGTTAATGGCAAAAAGGTGCTCGTTTTGGGCAGCGGCGGCTCGTCGAAAACAGTTTGCGCCGTTGTTCGCGATCTCGGCGGCGAGCCTGTAGTTATTTCGCGAACGGGCGAAAACAATTACGAAAACATCAGCCGTCACTACGACGACACCGACGTTATCGTCAACACGACGCCCGTCGGAATGTATCCGAACAATCTTGTCTCACCCATCAAGCTTGACGATTTCACCTCTGTATCTGCAGTGCTTGACATTATTTTCAATCCGTCAAAGACAAAGCTGCTCCTTGATGCGGAGCGGCTTGGGATCCCGTGTTCAAACGGTCTTTCTATGCTTGTCGCGCAGGCGAAGCGTGCGTCGGAGTTGTTTTGCGACGTGTCGATCCCCGATTCCGTCATCGACGGGATCCTTCGCTCTATCAGATGCGAGGTGTTGAGCATTGTTCTTGTGGGGATGCCTGGCTCGGGCAAGTCCGTTGTCGGAAAAAGACTTGCAAAAAATCTCGGACGCGAATTCGTTGACGCAGACAAATACATAACAGCCGTCAGCGGAAGATCGCCCCGTGAGATCATTGAAACCGACGGTGAAGCCGCGTTCAGACGCATTGAATCCGATGCTTTGAGAGAGTTATGCAAGCGATCGTCATGCGTCATTGCGACGGGCGGCGGAGCTGTTACAGTCAAAGAAAATTTTGACGTGATCCGTCAAAATTCCGTTGTTTTTTACCTCAAGCGGGACATCGCCGAGCTTCAAACAAGCGGTCGTCCGCTTTCCGTCGGAGGCGAGGATGCTTTACGTCTGCTGTTTGAAAGGCGACGCGAGGCGTACTCTGCCGTTGCCGATTTCGAGGTTGAGAGCACGGGCGTAATAAACAAGACGGCTGACGTTATGAAGCAAATTTTCTGCAATTGCATATAATCGTTTCAGCCGTTGATCATCTGCAAAAAAGTCAGCAAATACGGAGATTTTTATGAACACACCCGCAAAAAAGGTTTTAGTTATAAACGGCCCGAATCTGAATCTGCTCGGACTGCGCGAGCCGGACATTTACGGTCACCAAAGCTATGCTGCGTTGATAGATTTTATTAAGACATCTGCCGAAAACATCGGTGCCAATGTCGATTTTTTTCAATCGAATCACGAAGGCGCCATCGTTGATGCGATACAAAACGCATACGGCAAATACGATGCCATCGTTATCAACCCCGCGGCGTACACGCACACGAGCGTAGCAATTCTCGACGCGCTGAAGGCGGTAGCGATACCGACTGTTGAGGTTCATCTTTCCGACATAAACGAGCGAGAGGAATTTCGCAAGTTTTCTTACGTCTCCCTTGTAGCCGAAAAAACGATCTGCGGCAAAGGCTTTGACGGATACCGCGAGGCTCTGATATACATCACAGAAAATGTGTAAAAAATATAGCGTGCATACTTCCGCGCTTTTCCGCAAATAATAAGTCAAACGAAGGCGAAAGCGGAGGTGTGCATGGACTTTATCAGGGTAATACTGACGTCACTGCTTTCCGTGGCGGCGTTATTTTTGATAACGAAGCTCATCGGGCACAAGCAGGTCGCTCAATTTGATTTTTTCGACTATATCAGCGGGATCACGATCGGCTCGATCGGCGCGGAGCTTGCAACGGAGCTTGAAGATCCGTGGAAGCCGTTTGTCGCGCTCGTGATTTACGGAATCGTTTCCGTTTCGCTTATTGTTTTGACAAACAAGCTGCCCAAAACGAGGAAATTCGTCAACGGCACGCCGTCGATCCTTTTCGATGACGGGAAAATTTATCGCAAAAATCTGAAAAAAGCGAAGCTTGATCTGTCCGAATTCATGCTGCTTTGCCGTATGCAGGGATTTTTCGAGCTTGACGACATACAAACCGCCGTTTTCGAGCAAAACGGTAAGCTTTCCATACTGCCGAAGGCGGAAAAAGCGCCGCTGACACCGCACGATCTGAACATCAACGTCGGCTGTCGATTCATCGGAGTCGAGC
>CAZOMK010000057.1:0-10208 GCA_964580615.1 uncultured Lachnospiraceae bacterium
GCGGTGAATCCGGTGAATACGAGAGGATTGAGCTCTGTAAGCGTTGTAAATTCTTCGTTTATTATGTCTTTCTTATCGGAAGAAATAACTCTGAAGTTATCGAAGTCAACGCCGGCTTTATTAGCGCCGATACCGACCATTCCCGTATACTGTGCCTCGGAATTTGCGATATAATCCTTGAAGTAAATTGTGGGAAGTCCGTTTTCGCCCAATTCAATCTCCGTTGTATCAGCGGAGGATGATGTATCAGACGTGCTTGCACCGTTGTTGGATCCCGTGGGATTGGAAGTATCCGGCTTCGGGATATCGGGTTCATCTCCGCAGCCTGAAAGCACGAGCATCGATACTATCATCAACGCCGCGAGAAGAATTGAAAGCAATCTTTTTTTCATTTTTCGTTGTCCTTTCGATCAATAAATACAAATTTCAATTGAATTTATGCATTCTGTATATGAAGATTATACCATTCGAAAGTTGACGTGTCAATATTTCCTACAAAAATCGTTTATTTTGTGTTCAAGCTTATTTTATTCGTAGATAGCCCAAACGACCGCATCGCCCTCGGGCATTGTGAACTCTGTATTTGCGGAAGACGCGTCGGCAATAGTACCTGCGCTTGCTTCCCACTTAACGAAGCTCTTACCGTCGAGAGTTGCAGGAGCGGAGATTTCTGCAACAGCACCGGAAACAAGAACTGTGCCGTTTTCACTTCCGTTTACGGTACCGTTATGGATAAAGAGTACGTTCCCGCTCGTTGCGCTGACATCTGTAACATAGAATTTACTTGCGTTTTCAGTGGAGAGGAGAGTCTCTGTTCCGTTATCGGGATCGCCGTTAACAAAGAGCTTCTTTCCGTCGAAGCCGATCGTTGCGAGGCCTGTTTCATCAAGCGCAACTTCGAATTCGGTCGGATTTTCGGGGAGGGATGCTGCATCCACAGCGGCAGCGGCATAAATATGATCGTCGATCACATAAAGGTAACCGTCGCGAACGTTGTTGATATAAACGTAATATGTTGTGATATGATCCTTTTCAACGGGATCTTTTCCGGGAACGAGCTCGAAATTGTATGTCATGGAGCCTGCGGCATCGGGGTAATCAGCCATGAAGTCCCACCACAAGCCTACGCCTGTGCTTGTTGCACTTACGTCGAGGATATACTCGGCGTCTCTGTAAAGGAACTTATAGGTTGCCGTTGTGTCGATGCCCAAGAAGCCGATAGCTTCGGGGTAATTAAACGTATGCTTTACATCACCGTAATCGGGAGCTTCCTCGGTTGCAAGACCCGTGATCGTAACTGTATCGGGTACGGGAGTCCATTCGCCGTCGAGGTTCGTGTACGGATAGATCTTAGCAAAGAAGTTATATGTAACGATATCGTAGTTATAGAGCTCTTTTCTCGTATTGATCGGGCCGCGAACGCCGTCCCATGTATCGGACGCACTGGACTCGTTCATTACGTTGAACCAAATTGCGGACATTGTTGCGAAGAACTCATCGGAATTCGAGATCGCATAGGAATCGGGCCACAGACCTGCCGCAACCGCGTGACGGTAAACCATCTGATACTCATTTGCGAGACTCTGGTCTGCCATCATATCTATGCCGGCGATCTTTACTCCGTGTGCGAATTCATGCACAAGGATGGATTCGTTAACGTAAGCTGTTGTGTACGATTTATCGGGAGCGTTATCTGCGCGCCAATGCCATACATTGGACTCGGTGATGCTGCAGGTGATGCCGCCGAAGCCTTCTACGTAAAGGCTTGCTTCGTCATAACCACCTCTGTGTTCGGGAACGTAATAAGCGTGCTCACCCTTGCCGTAAACAGCAAGCTTCGCGCCGCTCTTTACCATCTGCTCTGCGATCGCGGGGGATTCGGAAAGCAGTGTATCGACGATCTCGGCAGCGCGCTTAACGGTTTCTTCGCCCTTAGTGAGACATCTGCTTCCGTATACGGGAACGCCGCTCTCGGAAACACACTCATATATATAGTAAGGCTCATAGGGGACATCGTAAACAACTCCGTCATGTTCGAGCTTTACCTCAGCGCCGTCCTCTATGGGCTCAGCAAGCTGAAGTGTGAGCAAATGATCAAAGAAAATTGCTCCGCCGTAGCCGTAATCGAGATTGAATGAAAGTCTGTCGCTTCCGTTAGCTGTTACGGCAAACTTCAGTGCTCTCGGATCACTGCCGGAATATGATTTGGAATAAATTACTTCGATATCGGTGCTGTTGATTCTGCGAACAGATTCGATGTAACTTTCTTCTTTTTCGTCCTTTTTACCGGGATCTTCGTTTGTGGAATCGTCCGGTACATCGGAGCTTGATGAGCCTGAATCGGCGGGATCATCGTCTCCGCAAGCGGTAAACGGGATCAAGACGAGCAGCATTGCAAGCAGCAATACTATGGCTTTAAATGTTTTTTTCATTACTATGTCTCCTTCCATAGCACAATGTTGTATACCAAGTCTGCTCGCGCGTCCGCAATATGCGCGATGCACGTCTGATATTTCACGTATTATACCAAACCGTTCATCGTTTTTCAATAGTTTATTCAAACATTTTTCGACTGATTGCTTATTTTTTTTGCTTTCTCATATACAAATATTTGTTAAACTCAGCACCTATAAGGAAAATATACATTATCATATAAATCCAGATCATAAGTATCATAATTACACTCAAGCTTCCGTAAATTGCCGGCATCGACGAAAATTCGGCTATAAAAAGGGAGAAAATATACGAATAAGCAAGCCAACCGACAGAGGCAAGCGCCGCGCCGGGCAAGTGCTGACGGTACAAGCTCATTCCGGCGACAGCGGGGGTGAAGGCGCGCAAAACAAAGGCGAACACAAATATCAGAATAACGGTGAAAATGATCGGGAACAGCGCGACGGTCAACCTGACGATTCCGTGGATGGAGGGGATGAGCTTGGCAAGCAGATTCACAAGTGCATCGCCGAAGACGAAAAAGACGAGGACGGCAATGATCAAAACGACAAACACGGCGGTGAAGATCAGTCCCGTCAGAGCTTCGCGTAAAAAGGAGTCCGCGGACTCTCCGTAAACGGATCTTACGCCGCGGCGGGCGGCGCGGATTCCCTTCGACGCACTCCAAAACGTTGCAACAACGGAAAACGAAAGGCTCATCGGACGTTTGACTATCGCAAGCATTCCGGCTTCAACATAGTCACCGATCACACCCGGAATATACGTAGCGATAAGGGACAGATAATAGTCAACGTTGCCGTCAACGATATAGCCGGCGACAGTAACCGTCAGCATCAGAAACGGAACTGCGGAAAGTATGATAAAAAACGCCGTTTCAGCGGCATAAACGCTGACGCGGTCGATTCTTATCATTTTTGAAATAGCAGATATCCGTTTTTTCAGTCTGCCCAACGGAACGATAAACGCTCGCTTCATTGCTGTCTCCTTTTCGGCTCATGTTTTGTCAAATAATATGCGCTTTCGACGATTTTATGCATTTGCATATATGTGGCGGCGACGTATTATACATTTGTATAACATATGGAATGTCAAAAAATGCGATAAAAAGCTTGTATTGCGCATAAATATATCCGCTTTACGGCGTTTTATAAACAATTTGTTAACAAATTCGCTGTAAAATGAGGTATAATATCATTATATATAAATTATATTATCTGAATGTGGAAGAAAAAATATGAAAAACAAAAAGCTTGTGTATATCATACTTTTGTTCGTTGCGATAACGTCCGCGCTTGCGCTTACCGCCGTCAGAACGATCGCGTTGATCGACGAATTCGACGCTTCGATCGGTTATTACGCGCACGATGCTGTGTTTCCTTCCGTTTTCACGTGGGGTGCTGTTGCCGTTGTTATCGTAATTTTCATTGTTACTTTTATTATAAGACGTCCGCTTGACTCTGTCAATCAGGACTCGGATTCGGGAGCGATAATTTTTTCTGCGGCTTTAATGGCGTTCATGATAATCGCAGTTCTTATATCCGACATTTTCTCGCTTAACGGAACGCCCGGAACATTCACGCTGATCACCATGATCTTCGCCTTTCCCGCCGCCCTCTATCCGCTTGTCGGTGTTGCGCTTCCGATCAAGTCGAAAAACGGCAAGATAATCCTTTCGGCATTTTTGATGCTCTGGCTTTTTGCCGTCACACTGAACATTTATTTTGCCGACGGCGTTGCGATTAACAATCCGAACAGAGCGCTTGAGCTCAGTGCCGTTGCGTGCTACTTATTCTTCTTCGTCAACGAATGCAGATACAACGTCGGCACGGCAAAGGGCTGGAGCTACATTGCGTTTGGGCTTTCCTCTGTTGTGATCGGCGGTATTTACTGTCTGCCCAACATTGTTTTGGCGCTGATGAAGCTTTATCCGGACACTCTCAATTTTACGTTTGAGCTTGTCATTTGCGTAATTTGGATATACATTCTTATGCGTATGTGTGTTCACGCCGCAGATCTCGACGAGGATGAGGACGAGGACGCGGACGCAGACGTGGGCAACGTCGAGGACGAGGACGCGGACGCAGACGTGGGCAACGTCGAGGACGAGGGCAACGTCGATAACGTTGCGATCGTTAAGTCGGAGAAAGAAGCTCTCGACGAACGAAAAGAAGCTCACCAAGAAACAATATAAAAATTTATTTCAGCAAGGAGATATAAAGTCATGTCAGAAAATAATCCCTTCAACACCGCAGCACCCACATTAACTCTCGGTGCAACCGAAGCCGCTCCCGCAGTACCCTCCATCGCCGCGGAGCCTGTCGCCGCAGAGCCGGCGCAGATAGATGACAGTATGCTCACCGAAGAAGAAAAAAGAATAGTTAACGAATTCGCCGAAAAGATAGACATAACGGACAGCGCCGTCGTAATGCAGTACGGTGCGCCCGCACAGACAAAGGTTTCGCAATTCTCCGATTCCGCGCTTGAAAAAGTACGCACGAAGGATCTCGGAGAGGTCGGCGGAATGATTTCCGATCTCGTAGTTGAGCTCAACGGTATTTCGATCGACGAGGAAGTAAAGGGCTTCAAGGGGCTTTTCAAGCGCACGACAAACAAGCTTTCGTCCCTCAAAGCCAAGTACGAAAAGGCGGAAACGAACGTTGACAAGATTTGCAGTGCGTTAAAGGATCATCAGATCCAGCTTCTCAAGGACATTGCGACGCTCGATCAGCTTTACTCCGTAAATCTCACATATCAAAAAGAGCTTACAATGTACATCATCGCCGGTAAAAAGCGTTTGCAGACTGAGCGCGAAACGACGCTCAAGGAGCTTTTGGCGAAAGCGGAGGCATCCGGTCTTGCAGAGGATGCACAGTCGGCAAGAGACTATTCCGATCTTTGCGAAAGATTCGAAAAGAAGCTTTACGATCTTGAGCTCACCCGCATGATCTCGATTCAGATGGCGCCGCAGATCCGTCTCATCCAAAACAGCGACACGATGATGGTGGAAAAGATCCAATCCACTCTCGTAAACACGATCCCGCTTTGGAAGAGTCAGATGGTCATCGCAATGGGACTTACTCACGCAAGTCAGGCGATGGAGGCTCAACGCGAGGTATCCGAGGTTACAAACGCGCTTCTCAAGAAGAACGCGGACGCGCTCAAAACGAGCACGATCGAGGTTGCAAAGGAATCCGAGCGCGGAATCGTTGACATGGAGACTATCAAGCATACGAACGCACAGCTCGTTTCAACCCTTGAGGAGGTCATCAGGATCCAGGATGACGGACGTGCAAAGCGTCGCGCTTCCGAGGCGGAGCTTGTTAAGATCGAGGCGGAGCTTAAAGCGAAGCTGCTTGATATAAACACCGTAAAGAACGGTGAAAAGAAGTAAAAAGTGAAAGTCAAGGGAGGGCATCCTACACAGATATCCTCCCTTTTTCCGTAAAATTTACGAAAGCAATATTTTTATCGTTATGAATATTTTAACTGTCGATTCAATTCATTATTCCATCGGCGTAAACACAATTATAGACAACGTTTCGTTTTCGATAAACGAAGGTGACCGTCTCGGCATTGTCGGGGTGAACGGAAGCGGAAAAACGACGCTTCTTTCCGTTATAACGGGCGACATAGCGCCCGATTCGGGCAATGTGTTCCTTGCGAAAGGAAAAATAGTCGGCATACTTCGTCAGAATGAAGTTTTCAATTCCGTTGCAGGCTACGGAGACACCGTACTTTCGCAAATGTACGGTGCGTTTCCGAAGCTTTGCGAGGCGGAAGCAAGGCTTTACGAGATTGAACGCGTCATGCCGACGCTCGATCCGGAGTCTGTCGAATACGATCGTGCGCTCAAGGAGCACGCCTCCGTGAACAAGTTTTACACCGAAAACGGCGGACTTTATTACAAATCGCGCTGTACGTCAATTTTGTCGCGACTCGGCTTCGACGAAAACTACCACGCGCTTTCGCCCTCCGTGCTCTCCGGTGGTCAAAGGACGCGCCTTGCGCTTGTCCGTCTGCTTTTGTCCGAGCCGGACGTGCTCATCTTGGACGAGCCGACGAACCATCTTGACATCGACTCGCTTTCTTGGCTCGAAAATTTCCTTTCAGGCTACAAAAAAACAGTCATGGTCGTGTCGCACGACAGATATTTTCTCGACAAGGTGACAAACAAGATCCTTGAGATCGAGCACAAGCGCTCCAAGCTTTACAACGCGTCCTACTCCGGCTACGCGGAGCAAAAGCGCCGCGACCGTGAGATCGCCGCCAAGCACTACGCAATTCAGCAAAAGGAGATCAAGCGTCAGCTTGATTTCATCGAGCAGCAGCGCAGATGGGGTCAGGAGCACAATTTCGTCACAATACGAAGCCGTGAAAAATATCTTGAGCACATGAAGCTCGTTGACAAGCCGGACGCACTGCCAAAGTCTATCAGATTCAGTCTCGAAGCGTCCGGACGAAGCGGGAACGACGTTCTCGACGTTCGCGGCTTGACGATGGCATACGGCGAAAACGTTCTGTTCCGCGATCTGTCATTTTACGTTAAGCGGCTAGACAGGCTTTTCATAAGCGGTGCGAACGGCTGCGGAAAATCGACTCTTATCAAGCTTTTGACAGGCTCCGTCGATGCGCTCGACGGAATCATAGAGTACGGCTACAACGTTGAGATCGGCTATTACGATCAGGAAAACCAAAATCTTGACGAAAGAAACACCGTCATTGAGGAGCTGTGGGGCGAATATCCGTCTCTGACGCAAACGGAGGTACGCAATGCGCTTGCGAGATTTCTTTTCGTCGGTGACGACATTGAAAAGCCGATTTCGGTTTTGTCGGGTGGAGAACGCGCGCGTCTCACCTTCTGCAAGCTCATTTTGTCGCGTGTGAATCTTTTGATCCTCGACGAGCCGACAAATCACCTCGACATTCAGTCTCGTGAGGCGCTTGAGGACGCGCTTTCCGGCTTTGACGGAACGATAATCGCCGTTTCGCACGACAGATACTTCATAGACAAGCTTGCGACGCGCATTCTGCCTCTCGAAAAATCGGGGTCAAAGGTTTGGGAGGGCGGATATTCGGACTATATCGCGCACTGTCAGCAGTCAGTGACGCAGACGGACGAAGCGGCATCGCAGTCCGAGGTCTCATCAAACAAAGAAAAATATCTCGCCTCGAAAAAGGAGGCTGCGGAAAAGCGCAAGCGTCAGCGTGCCGCCGAGAAGCTTGCCGCCGACATAAAAGCCGCGGAGGACGAGATCGAGGCGATTGACGCCGAGCTTTTCGGTGACGCCGCGACAGATTACGTTCGCGCCGCCGAGCTTGACGCAAGAAAAACGGAGCTTGAAGAAAGTCTGATGCTTATGTACGAGCAGCAGGAGGAATTCGAAAGCGAAGAATAAACGCTCACAAAAAAACGAGCCGCTTACACGGGTAAGCGACTCGTTTTTATATTAGCTGTGCTATTCTTTATTCAGCGTTTTTCGGAGCATGGGCTGTTCGTCAAGCTCCGCATCCGAAATTTTTTTATAGAATCTGTCGGCGCCGTCATTTGTAGCGCGGATCAAATAGTATTGGTCGATATCACTATCGGCGCAGTCCCTTTCGAACTCGCGAAACAAGCCTTGCGCCACTCCTTGATGACGGTGAGATCTCAGTACATACACCCAATCAACGTATGCCATTCTGTATCCGTCTTGCAGGCAGCCGTAAAAATGATATTCGATCCTGCCGACAGCTTCGCCGTTTTCGATTGCAAGGACGGATCTCTTGCTTTGATAAAACGGGTCGCGAAGTCTCTCCTTTACAGCGGTTTCGTCAATCTGCGTGACAAGCATCATATCCGGTTCATCCGAAAGCGCTTTTTTCAAATAGTTTATATACAGCTCCGCGTTAGCTGATGTGAGATATTCAAATCTCATACGTTTCTCCTTTATCTCCGTCGTTCAAAAAAGCAAGCACGCGCGTTTTAATTTCTTCAACGTCGAGGATAGAATCATTCAGCTTTTGACCGTACAAATGACGTTCGAGGCCAAGCTCTCGTTTTTGCAATTTCGAATCCGCAAACCATTTTTCAAGGCAGGAAATAAAATCGGGATTTTCTTCCCTCTTGCCGTAAACGCCGATGATATACAGCTTTTGCAGTATCGTCTCATAGGTGTCGTTGTGCATAAAATAGTCCTGGCATCGCTCGTTGAAAATGAAATAAAGCGATGACGGATTTCCGCAATACATTGGGACGATCAAAATCCCCTTGTCGTAGCCGGACATACTTTCATACAAAGCATAGACATCATCAACTCTGTATTTGCACACTTTTTCAAAACATTCGTAGTCGCAGTTGGCACACGAGTGGATATTCAGGTCACGGAAATAAACGATTTTATCATTTTGCCTTGAAATAAACGATGCGATCTGATCACAATTGCCGTTTGCTCGACCGGAAAAACTGATAATAAGGTTCATTCTTGCATTCCTTTCATCACTTTTTCTGCCTCTGCATATAGCTTTGGTGAAGTTTGCGGATATGTAAGCTCGGCAGGGAGCGTGTCAAATATTTTGATCTCTTTCATTTCGCTTTCTGGAAGCTCACCAAGGGAGTGAACCACCGCAAGGAATACCATTCCGTTGGAGCAGGATTGTCGGTTGAACCCCCAATAGTCGCAAACGGGATAAATATCGGCATCTTGGATACCGCTTTCTTCAAAGAGTTCGCGCTTTGCACATTCCAATGGCGTTTCGCCATCTTCGATATGACCGCCCTGCGTTTCCCAAGTATCACGTTTTTTGTGTCGGGACAATATCCATTTCCCTTTATAATTGGAGCAAATCACCGTGTATTTGTATCTTTCAAGATAACCCAGCGAATAAAGTGAGCATTGCAGTTCCTTGCGAATCGTTTCACGGTCAATCGTCGGAGCGTTCAAATCAACACCAAACGCTTTGCATTTTTCGATGGCAAGGTCGTGACCCTGTAGAGCCGCCTTTCGATACCAGAAAATCGCCTGCTCCAAATCACGCTCTACGCCAATGGCATCTTCGTGGAACCAAGCGAGATTGCATTGCCCGTCACGGTCGCCGTGATCGGCGGCTCTGCGTGTCCAATAGACCGCTTTCGCAAGGTCTTTCTCCACACCTAAGCCTCCATAATAGAAGTAGCCGATTTGACATTCGGCGAGAGGATAGTCCTGCTTTGCCAGTTCCAAGTGTCCGGCAAAGCACTTTTCATATTGCTGCGTATGAAAGTATTTTTCAATCAACTCGTTGCAGATGTCAAGCTCTCTGCAAGGCTTGTAATATGGTTCTGACATATTTTCTCCGATCTAAAGTTCAATTCAAGCAATTTTCGCCTATTACTACTAAAGGGGACACGGAAGCATCCGTGTCCCCTTTTCGAGAACGGTTTTGTAAGACTTTATTACTTTGCAGCGTCTTCAGTCTTGTTAATGATTTCTTCGCCGTTGTAGTGACCGCAAGCCTTGCATACACGGTGATCAAGATTATACTCACCGCAGTTCGGGCACTTAACCATGTTCGGAGCCTCGAGCTTGCTGTTATTGGAACGTCTCTTATCTCTGCGAGCTTTAGAAACTTTTCTCTTCGGTACTGCCATCTTGTGTTACCTCCTTCAGATACGCCAAACTTTCGCTTGAACGCTTGTATTATTTTTTATTTTCATCGGTTGATTCGAGCAGCTTTGCGAGCACCTGCCATCTTGGGTCAATCTCGCTCTGCTCCGCGCAATTACAGCTTTCATAATT
>CAZOMK010000058.1:0-10199 GCA_964580615.1 uncultured Lachnospiraceae bacterium
GGATATTTTGACCTATCTCTATTTCGAGGAGATGAACATCGACCCCAAGAATCCAAAAATGGAGGATCGCGACCGTTTCGTGCTGTCCAAAGGACACACTTCGCCCGCGCTTTACTCCACTCTCGCAAATCGCGGATATTTCCCCGTTGAGGATCTTAAAACCTTCCGTAAAACAACAAGCTATCTTCAGTGGCACCCCGATATGAAGGGCGTCCCCGGCGTAGATATGTCGTCGGGCTCTCTCGGTCAGGGCTTCTCTGTTGCTTGCGGAATGGCGCTTGCGGCTAAGCTCAAGGGCAACGGCGCGCGCGTTTACACCGCTGTCGGCGACGGCGAAAGCCAGGAGGGTCAGATCTGGGAGGCTGCAATGTTTGCGGCTCATTATAAGCTCGATAACCTCGTTCTCATCATTGACTGGAACGGACTCCAGATCGACGGTAAGATCACCGATGTCATGAATCCCACACCTCACGACGAAAAGCTTCTCGCATTCGGCTGGAACGTAATTTCCGTCAACGCTCACGATTTCGACGAGCTTGAGGCTGCGTTCAAGGCAGCTCGCGAATGCAAGGGTAAGCCCACCGCCATCATTGCAAAGTCGCATAAGGGTAACGGTGTTTCCTATATGCTCGACAACGCAGGCTGGCATGGCAAGGCTCCCAATCAGGAGCAGTATGAAACAGCGGTTGCGGAGCTCAAAGCGGCTCGCGACGCTATATGATGAGATCTACGGAAAGGAAGAGGAAATAAATTATGGCTGAAGCTATTGCAACAAGAGAAGCTTACGGTAAGGCTCTTGCCGAGTTCGGCGCAAAATACGAAAAGCTCGTTGTTCTCGATGCAGACCTTGCAAACGCAACAAAAACAGACCTTTTTAAGAAAGCATATCCCGAACGTCACTTCGACTGCGGTATCGCGGAAGCGAATATGACCTGCGTTGCAGCGGGTCTCGCCGCATCCGGATTCGTTCCGTTTGCGTCAACATTCGCAATGTTTGCCTCCGGACGTGCGTTCGAGCAGGTAAGAAACTCTGTCGGCTATCCTCATCTTAACGTGAAGATAGGCGCAACTCACGCGGGCATCACCGTCGGTGAGGACGGCGCATCGCACCAGTGCAACGAGGATATCGCGCTCATGCGTACTATCCCCGGTATGGTCGTTATCAACCCCTCTGATGCTGTTGAAGCAAGAGCGGCTGTTGAAGCGGCAATCAATTACTACGGCCCCGTTTACCTCCGCTTCGGAAGAATGGCTGTGCCGGTAATCAACGATAACGAGGATTATAAATTCGAGATCGGTAAGGGAATCAAGATGGCGGACGGCTCCGATGTAACGATCATCGCAACGGGTCTGCTCGTTGAGCCCGCTATCCGCGCAAGCAAAATGCTTGCAGAGGAGGGAATCTCCGCTCGCGTTATCAATATCCATACGATCAAGCCGCTCGATGAGGAGATCGTCCTTGCGGCTGCAAAGGAAACGGGCGCTATCGTAACCGCAGAGGAGCATTCCATCATCGGCGGTCTCGGCTCTGCCGTTTCCGAGTACCTCGCAGGCGTTTGCCCCACTCCCGTTGTTCGTCTCGGTATCAACGATGAGTTCGGTCATTCCGGTCCCGCTAAGGAGCTCGTAAAGGTATACGGACTTACTGCCGAAAATCTCGTTGAAAAGGCAAAGGCCGCTATCGCGCTTAAGAAATAATACTGTACACCCGAGGGGAGGCGGCACGCTCGCCTCCTCTTTTGTTTGTACAGCCTTAAATGGAGAATTATTATGAAAGATATAAAAACAAGTCCTTTTATATTGAAAATGGGCGAGATAACGTCGAATATGTATCGTCTCGGCTGGAACGAGCGCAACGGCGGCAACATCAGCGTCCTGCTTGACGAAGCAGAGGTGAGCGAGTACCTTGATACGACGCGCGTTTTGCGTACAATACCGACAGGCTTTGACGCAAAGCCCCTTGCCGGCAAGTATTTCCTTGTCACCGGTACGGGCAAATACTTCCGTCACGTGCAAAACGATCCCGAAACGACGCTCGGCGTGCTCAGAATAGCGGAGGACGGAACGACGGCGGAGCTTCTTTGGGGCTATGCGGACGGTGGAAAGTTTACAAGCGAGTTCCCCGCGCACATGATGAGCCATATCGCTCGTCTTTCAGTCGATCCGGATAACAGAGTCGTTATGCATTGTCATCCGACAAACACCGTCGCGATGGGATTTGTGTGCGATTTTTCCGATAAAACTTTCACGCATGAGCTTTGGCAGATGTGCTCCGAATGCATCGTCGTTTTCCCGGACGGAATCGGCGTGCTTCCGTGGATGCTTTGCGGCACCAACGAGATCGGCGTCGCAACGGCGGAGAAAATGAAGGATTTCCGTACGGTTATTTGGGGACTTCACGGAATTTATTGCGCCGGAAAGACAATGGACGAGACCTTCGGACTTGTCGAAACAGTCGAAAAGGCGGCGGAGCTTTACATGAAGGTGGCGCACCTCCCCAGAGTCAATACAATAACGGACGAGCAGCTCGTCAGCTTGGCGGAGCTTTTCGGAGTCAGTTACCGTAAAGATTTTCTCGATCTTTAACGAATAAAGGAGAACAAAATGTCTAAAATTCTCACATATTGCCGTACCCCTCTTGACGGCAGGATCTATTCGGCAACGCTCGCCGCAAGTATGCATCTTGCAATTGATAACGGCGACGGCTACAAGGCGCTGAACAATAATTACGGCGTGCTTTTCGCACGTGCAACCGAAAACGATGACGGAAGCATCAACGCAAAGTCGCTTGCGGCTCCGTTCATTTACAGAAAGCATACGGGCAGCTTCGGAATCGTCGCCGTGTCGCTCCGTAACGAAAATGAAAAAAATTACCCCGATGAGGCAAGATGCGGATGCGTGCTTTGCTTCTCGACTGCCGACCTCGCGCATTATACGGAGGACGGCGTGATCAAACTCTCCGATTCCTATATCGAGGATGTTGCGTGCGTCCCCGTTGACGGCGGATATGAGCTTTATTACAAGGATGCCGACGGCTGGCATAAGCGCTACGGCGCAGATGTTGCGTCGCTCGGAGACGCGGAGCCGACGTCAGCGCCCGAATATGAAACGGCAAGCGCCGATATAGAGGGCGTTTGTCCGCGAAATGTCATCGAGGTGACAGACGCGGAAGCGGACTACATAACAAAAAAGCTGAACGTCCCGACGAATGTTGCAATAGACGTGCCCGAAAAGCTTACAGTTCACTCGCGCGACGAGCTTCACGCGCTTCGCGTTACGGCACACTACAGCGACGGAACAACAGCGAAAAAACGCATTGATTGGTACGACGGCGACGTTGATTTTTCAGTCCCCGGCACGTATACCGTGAAGGGCAGAGTGCATCAGGACAGATTCGAGTTCCCGCTTACATGGCACAGAGCCGACCCCTTCGTCGGAAGATGGAACGGCAAGTATTACTTCATCGCGACAAATGACCGTGACGGCAATAATTCGCTTTCGATCCGTGAGTCCGATTCCGTTGCAGGTCTTTTCACCGCTCAGGAAACGGAAATACTCAACACACGTATGTATCCGCACATGAAGGGACTGCTTTGGGCGCCCGAATTTCATATAATCAAGGACAGACTTTATATCTTCCACGCCGCAACAAAGGACGGCTTCCCGAACGAGCAGAGCCATGTAATGGCGCTGAAAAAGGGCGGCAATCCGATGCTCCCCGAGGATTGGGAAATGTCGAGACGCGTCGTAAAGGCGGACGGAAGCGAGCTGTTTACGCTCGGCATAACGCTTGATATGACTGAATTTGAGGTTGACGGGCATTACTACGTCGTTTGGTCGCAAAGACGCTATAATCCGTATGATTTCGGTGCTTGGCTCGTGCTCGCGGAGATCGACCCCGATGAGCCGTGGAGACTGATCACCGAGCCCGTTACAATTTCCAAGCCCGATTACGGCTGGGCAAACAATCACACCTTCGTTGACGAAGGCCCGTACCCGATCTTGACGGATAAGAAGATCATTTTGACATATTCCGCCTCCGCAATTGACGAAACTTACGTTGTCGCAATGCTTTCCGCGGAGTACGAAAGCGATCTTCACGACCCCAAATCGTGGACGAAGATCAACTATCCGCTCATGTCCTCCGTAACTGTTCCCGGCGAGTTCGGAACAGGTCATAACGCCTACGTCATCGACGATGAGGGCGATATGTGGAACGTATATCACGGTCGTCCCGGCGTTCATATGCCGAGAAGTGCCGGCGTTCGCAGAGTTCATTTCGATATCGACGGAGATCCCGTGCTCGGACTTACCGAGGAGAAGGATCTTTCGCCGGCGCTTGCGGCGGTTACGGTTGAAGTAACAGTAAAATAAAAGAAAAGGAATAAATTCAAATGACATATAATTCACCTCTTGTTCCGCAGAGAGCAGATCCCTATATTTATAAGCATACAGACGGATATTATTATTTTACGGGCTCCGTCCCCGCTTATGACTGCATCGAGCTTCGCCGCTCGAAAACGGTAAACGGACTTACCGACGTCGAAGGCGTCATGGTTTGGCACAAGCACGAGTCCGGTATCATGTCCAAGCATATCTGGGCGCCGGAGCTGCACTTCATTGACGGAAAATTCTATCTTTATTTCGCCGCCGGCGAAGCGGAGGATATCTGGAAGATCCGTCCGTACGTGCTTGAATGTGACGGTGACCCGATCACGGGAACTTGGCGCGAGCTCGGTATGATTCAGCGCGCCGACGATGATATCGTTTCGTTTACGGGCTTCTCCCTTGACGCAACAGTGTTCGAGCACAAAGGCGAACGCTACTACATCTGGGCGGAAAAGACCTCGTTCGGTAACGGTCATCTCGCGTCTAATCTTTATATCGCAAAGATGGAGTCTCCGTGGAAGCTCAAAACGCCCGGAATGCTCCTCACAACGCCCGACTACGATTGGGAGCGCATCGGTCATTGGGTCGATGAGGGCCCTGCCGTCCTCATCAAAAACGGCAAGATATTCGTCACCTTCTCATCCTCCGCAACAGGCGCTTGCTATTGCATGGGCATGATGGAGGCGGACGAAAACGCAGACCTTCTTGACCGCAACAGCTGGACAAAATCGCGCTATCCCGTCCTTGAAACGGATGCGGAAAAGGGAATTTACGGCCCCGGACACAACAGCTTCACCGTTGCCGAGGACGGAGAGACAGTGCTCAGCATCTATCACGCGCGTCCCTACGAAAAAATCGTCGGCGACCCGCTTTACGATCCCAACCGTCACGCACACGTCATGGAAGTGACATTCGGTGCGGACGGCAAGCCCGTATTTGAGTATAAATAATATGGGAACCCATTCTTCGGAATTTGTCCGTAAATATTTGAGCCTGAAAAGAAAGCTGTTCGACAAAGTCTATTCGGGCTTGAACGATAAGCAGAGAGAGGCGGTAACGACTGTTTCGGGGCCGCTTCTCGTTCTTGCCGGAGCGGGAAGCGGAAAAACGACAGTCCTCGTCAAAAGGATCGTACATATAATCAAGTACGGACGTGGATATGAGTCCGAATACGTTCCGGAAAGTGCAGACGACGCCGCGCTTCTGCGATATGAATATGCGCTTCAGTTTATGTCTCCGGAGGAGATCGAAAGCTACGTTTTGCCCGAATTTAAGGTCGAGCCTTGTCCGCCGTGGGCGATGCTTGCGATAACCTTCACGAATAAGGCGGCGGGCGAGATCAAGGCAAGACTTGCCTCCGCACTCGGAGAGGGCGAGGGCGCCGCAAACGATATCTGGGCAGGCACCTTCCATTCGATCTGTATGCGTATACTCAGACGAAATGCAAAGCTTGTCGGACTGCGCTCCGGCTTTACCGTGTACGACACCGACGACGCGAAGCGCCTCATCTCCGATATAATGAAAAATCTCAATATCGACGAAAAAACGCTTCCGATAAAGACAGTCATGACCACGATATCGCGCGCTAAGGATAAGCTCCAAACGCCGGAAAAATTTTCCGCTGTTTCGGTCGGCGATTTCCGCAACGAGAAGATCGCGGAGATCTATCGCATATATGCTTCGCGACTTTTGGAGTCAAACGCCGTCGATTTTGACGATATCGTCATGCATACGGTAAATCTCTTGCGCGATCATGAGGACGTGAGGGAATATTATCGCAACCGCTTCCGTTATGTGTCCGTTGACGAGTATCAGGACACAAACAGAGCGCAGTTTGTCCTGACGGCACTGCTCACGGGCGCGCATAATAATCTGATGGTTGTCGGCGACGACGATCAGAGCATCTATCGCTTCCGCGGAGCGACAATAGAAAACATCCTCGGCTTTGATAGAGAATACGGCGATGTCAAGGTCATTAAGCTTGAAGAAAATTACCGTTCGACAAAGACTATCCTCAACGCGGCGAACGCCGTGATCGAGCATAATACGGGCAGAAAGGGCAAAACGCTTTGGACGTCCGGCGACGACGGCGATAAAATCATCCTGCGCGAGCTTGAAAATCAGAACGTAGAGGCGAAGTTTATTACCGATACGATCGAAAGCATGGTGTCGCTCGGCTCGAAATACAAGGATTTTGCCGTGCTTTACAGAATGAACGCGCAGTCATCCCCGATTGAGACGGCAATGGCGAAGGCGGGAATCCCGCACCGTCTGCTCGGAAGCATCCGCTTCTACGACAGAAAAGAGATCAAGGACATAATCTCGTATCTGTGTCTGCTTGTCAATCCCGACGACGGACTTAGACTGAAGCGCATCATAAACGAGCCTAAGCGAAATCTCGGCGCGGCGTCCGTTACGGCGGCAGAGCAAATAGCGTTCGCGGAGGGTAAGTCGCTTTACGAGATAATAAGCTCCGCGAGCGGATATATCGCGCTCGCAAGAAAAGCTTCGGCATTTGCGGATTTTGTGCGTTTGATCGAATCTCTGCGTGAGTTTTCGCAAAACGCAACCGTAGCCGAAACGATCGAGCGTACCGTCGAGCTGACGGGGTACCGCGCGATGCTCGTTGAGGCGGGCGAAGCCGAAAAGGATCGCCTTGAAAACCTTGAACAGCTTGTCGCAAACGCGTACGAGTACGATAAAACAGAGGAGGCAAGCCTCTCCGGTTTCCTTGAGGAGGTCGCGCTTGTTTCCGAGGTCGATAAATACGACGAGGATGCCGATGCCGTCGTGCTCATGACGGTGCATGGCTCAAAGGGTCTTGAGTTTCCCGTCGTGTTCCTTCCCGGCATGGAGGAGGGGATCTTTCCCGGAATGCAGTCGTCAAACGATAACGACGAGCTTGAGGAGGAACGCAGACTTGCCTACGTCGCCATCACGAGAGCGAAGAAAAAGCTGATCATAACGCGCGCGCATCAGCGTATGCTGTACGGACAGACGAGATATAATCCGCAGTCACGCTTTGTTGACGAGATACCGGAGGCACTGCTCGACGCCGAGACTGTAAGCTACGCGCCCAAAACGCAAAAGCAGCGCTCATGGGATTTTGCGGAGCAGAAAAAGCCCGATTACAGGGCGGTCAGCGCCCGTCCGACAGACATGAATCCGAAGCCGCAAAAGGCGACGGAGATGTTTGCGCCGGGGGATATCGTCGCGCACCGTACATTCGGACGCGGAGAAATAATTTCCGCGAAAAATATGGGCGGCGACATTATGTACGAAATAATTTTCGATAACGTCGGCACAAAGAAGCTTATGGCGTCCTTTGCGAAACTTAAACGCACGCAGTGACAGCCGAAAATCGGAGAATGCGAAGGCTCAAACGTCAGCCTCGCATTCTCCGAGAAGATTTTTTCGAAAAAACTTGATTTTTTTGAAAATTTCCGTTGACAAACGAGCGAGACAGTGATATAATAAATCTCGCTTCAAAAGAATATTGGGGAATTGTGTAACGGCAGCACGACAGACTCTGACTCTGTTTGTTGGGGTTCGAATCCCTATTCCCCAGGAATAAAAAGTCCTTTTGTCAATTGACAAAAGGACTTTTTTCGTGATGCAGAGAGACGCGGCAAACGCGCCTTTTGACATTTGCCTTGACATAAATTTTGCACCGTGATACAATGTCAATATTCTCAAATCTATCGGAGACCTTATGGAAATTGCAGAGCTTATAATATTTATAACAGAGGTGATCGGAACGGTCGCCTTTTCGGTGTCCGGCGCGCTTGTCGCCATTGACAACGGACTTGACTTTTTCGGAGTTGTATTTATCGGCTGTACAACTGCCGTTGGCGGCGGAATAATAAGAGACATAATGCTCGGATCCGTCCCTCCGGCGGCATTTGTCAATCCGTATCCGATGCTGATCGCGGCGATCGCTTCAATTGCCGTTTTCGTTATCGCGTACGCCCTGCGTGACAGATACATACACCTCAGAATACGCGTTGACGTCGTAAACAATATCTTCGACGCGCTCGGCTTGGCGTCCTTTGCCGTCATCGGCACTGAAAGCGCAATAACTGCGGGATATATCGAAAATGCGCTGTTTTGCGTCTCGCTCGGTACCGTTACCTGCATCGGAGGCGGGATGCTTCGCGACGTAATGACAAATTCGACGCCGTACGTGCTGAAAAAGCACATATATGCACTCGCGTCGATAGCGGGCTGTATGCTCTATCTTTGGCTCTCGCGCTGTGAGCTTCATCCGCTCATACCTACGCTGTCCGCGATGACGCTCGTGTTTTCGATACGTATGCTCGCAACGGTGTTCCGTTGGAGCCTTCCGAAGATCCGAACAGCCGAAGAACCTGCGAAAAACAATTGACTTTTAACGTAAGCTGTGATATAATATACGGCGCGTTGGGATATAGTGTAATGGCAACACAAAAGACTTTGACTCTTTCGTTACAGGTTCGAATCCTGTTATCCCAGAAAAAAGCTCCTTCGAATCTTTCGGAGGAGCTTTTTTGCGTTCGTTGCACATAAATGCGCGGAAAACGGCTTATTTTTCAAAGCCTGTGGAAAAATCGAAGCGGATGTGGTATACTGACGCAAGGAGCGATCAAACAAGCTCCGAACGGAGGACTTTATTATGAAAAAGCTTTTTTTGCTCATGCTGACAGCGTCGATGCTTGTGACCCTTGTTGCTTGCGGCACAAAGTATGAGGATACAAATGGCGACAGTGTCTTTACTTTGCAAACGATAACGGACAAAAATATAATAGAGCTTGATGTCGGCTCGTCGGGGTTGAGCTATTCGGAGGAGAGCGTCGGCGACGTGGTATTCAGCTCGAAGTATTCTTCGCGTGATTTCAACGGGGTGGCGGAGCTTTATCAGACAAACTTAATCACGTCCTCCGACGTGAGCGTGTATATAGGCTCCGTCAACGTCAGAGACGGAAATTTCAAGCTTGTAGCTGTTAATGACGACGAGATCATGAGTTTGCACTTGATACGTTTAATGAAATGCTGATTTTCGAGGATCTGACAGGCTCGTTTTCGATCCGCGTCGCGGGAGAGAGCGCGTCGTTTGAATTTGACATTTCCATCGATTGATAGTGACAAGCTGAAAATTTCAGATTTAATAAAAGAGCAAACACTCAAGACGAAAATCTTGTATGTTTGCTCTTTTTTTATTAAAGCTCGGATAAAATACGATTATTCGGCTTTTGTGTCGCAGTAGAAGCAACGGTATTCCGTCTTTTCCTCTGATGAGAGAACGAAAATATGCTCGATCCCCTGCTCGGTCGTCGTGATACAGCGGGGATTTTTGCATTTTACTATTCCCGTCAGCTTTTTGGGCAGTCCGAGATAACGCTTTTCGACTGTCTCTCCGTCCTTGATGATGTTGACTGTTGCGTTGGGCGAGACAAATCCGATGAGATCCATGTCAAAATCAATGGGCTCGTCTATCTTGATGATATCCTTTTTTCCGGTTTTGCTGCTGGGTGCGTTTTTGATGACCGCCACAGAGCAATCGAGCTCACCGAGCTTCAGCATATCGTAAAGCAGCATTGCCTTGCCGGGCTGAATGTGATCTATAACAATTCCGTTTTTGATGCTGTCTATATTCATGACCTACCTCACTTATCGAACCGTAACGTTAAGCAGCTTCATAATAAGCGCCATTCGTACAAATTTACCGTTGTGTGCCTGCTTGAAGTAGCACGCTCTCGGATCGCTGTCTATCGCTGTCGAGATCTCGTTTACTCGCGGCAGCGGATGCATAACTATCATATCGTCGCGCGCGG
>CAZOMK010000059.1:0-10060 GCA_964580615.1 uncultured Lachnospiraceae bacterium
GCGGATTTAGCTCATTTGGTAGAGCGCCACCTTGCCAAGGTGGAGGTGGCGGGTTCGAGCCCCGTAATCCGCTAAAAAGCACTTACGAAAGTAAGTGCTTTTTTCTTTTTCACGGACGGAAAATAAATTTTCGATTTCTTAAAATCCGTATTGACAAAGCAAAATATAGTGTGGTATAATCAAGTCCGCACCACAATATGTAGTGCATAATAGGCAAATACCGTTAATGCATCGGCGCTTGCCCCAATCAGTATCCATCCCTTGTAATACAAGGATTTTTTATTGTTTATACTAATATCATAATGCTGTATGGGAGAAAACGAAATGTATCAGGTAATCAAAAGAGACGGCAAGATCGCAGAGTTCGACCTTGCTAAGATTGCGGTTGCAATCAGAAAAGCTTTCGACGCTCAAAAAGTAAACTATCACCCTTCCGTCATTGATATGCTCGCGCTCAAGGTCACCGCAGACTTCGAGCCCAAGATAAAGGACGGCAAGATCTCCGTTGAGGATATTCAGGACTCCGTTGAGGAGGTGCTCGGTCAGGCAGGCTACGCAGAGGTTGCCAAGGCATACATCCTTTACCGCCGCCAGAGAGAGAAGATCAGAAACATGGGCGCGACGATCCTCGACTATAAGGAGATCGTTGACAGCTACGTCAAGGTCAGCGATTGGCGCGTTAAGGAAAACAGCACCGTCACCTATTCCGTCGGCGGTCTCATCCTCTCCAACTCCGGCGCCATCACCTCAAACTATTGGCTTTCCGAGGTATACGACAAGGAGATCGAGGAAGCGCACAGACAGGCGGACATCCATCTGCACGATCTTTCGATGCTCACCGGCTACTGCGCCGGTTGGTCGCTCAAGCAGCTCATCCGTGAGGGTCTCGGCGGCGTAACGGGACGCATCACGTCCGCGCCCGCAAGTCACCTTTCGACGCTCTGCAACCAGATGGTCAACTTCCTCGGCATAATGCAGAACGAATGGGCCGGCGCTCAGGCATTTTCTTCGTTCGACACATATCTTGCGCCGTTCGTAAAGGTCGATAACTTGACCTATAAGGAAGTCAAGCAATGCATCCAAAGCTTCATATTCGGCGTAAATACGCCCTCTCGCTGGGGTACGCAGGCTCCCTTCTCGAATATAACGCTCGACTGGACAGTCCCCGCAGACCTCGAAAATATCCCCGCTATCGTAGGCGGAAAAGATATGGACTTCACCTACGGCGATTGCAAAGCCGAAATGGATCTCGTTAACCGCGCCTTCATCGACGTTATGATCGAGGGTGACGCAAACGGACGCGGCTTCCAGTACCCGATCCCAACCTATTCGATCACGCGCGATTTCGACTGGTCGGAAACCGAAAACAACAAGCGTCTTTTCGAAATGACGGCAAAATACGGCACACCCTATTTCTCCAACTACATCAACAGCGACATGGAGCCCTCCGACGTCCGTTCGATGTGCTGCCGTCTGCGTCTTGATCTCCGTGAGCTCCGCAAAAAGACAGGCGGTTTCTTCGGTTCGGGAGAATCCACCGGTTCTATCGGCGTTGTAACAATCAATATGCCGAGAATCGCTTATCTCGCAAAGGACGAAGCGGACTTTTACGCACGTCTCGATCACATGATGGATATCTCCGCACGTTCGCTCAAGACAAAGAGAACAGTCGTAACAAAGCTTCTCGATGCAGGTCTCTACCCTTACACAAAGAGATACCTCGGAACTTTCGAAAATCACTTCTCAACGATCGGTCTTGTCGGCATGAACGAGGCTTGCCTCAATGCAAATTGGCTCAAAAAAGACCTCACCCACAAGGAATCTCAGGAATTCACAAAGGACGTCCTCAATCATATGCGTGAGCGTCTTTCCGACTATCAGGAAATGTACGGCGACCTTTACAATCTGGAGGCTACGCCCGCCGAATCGACCTCTTACCGTCTCGCTAAGCACGACAAGGCACGTTACCCCGATATAATCACCGCAAACGAGGCGTCCGGCGTTCCGTATTACACGAACAGCTCTCACCTCCCCGTCGGCTACACAGATGACGTGTTCACCGCACTCGACATTCAGGACGAGCTCCAGACGCTCTATACATCCGGCACTGTATTCCACGCCTTCCTCGGCGAGCGTCTCCCCGATTGGAAGTCAACGGCTGCTCTCGTTCGTAAGATCGCGGAAAATTACAAGCTTCCCTATTATACAATGTCGCCCACGTATTCCATCTGCCCCGATCACGGCTACATCTCCGGCGAACATTTCAATTGCCCCGATTGCGGCAAGGACACAGAGGTTTACAGCCGTATAACAGGCTATTACCGTCCAGTCCGTAACTGGAACGACGGTAAAGCGCAGGAATTCAAGGACAGACGCGAATACAACGTTTCGTCCGTGATCGCTCCCGCAATTGAGGAAATGAACGCTCCCGAAGCTTCCGAAGCTTCCGCAAACGCCGAATGCGCCGCTTGCATAAGCGAAACCGCAACGGCAAACGAAAAGATTTATCTTTTCGCAACGGCAACCTGCCCGAACTGCAAGATCGCAGCAGCAATGCTCGATCGCGCGGAAGTCAAGTACGAAAAGCTGCTCGCGGAGGAAAATCCCGACGCGGCAAAGGATTTCGGAATCAGACAAGCACCGACGCTCGTTGTCGTAAAGGACGGCGCTGTTGAAAAATACACAGGTGTCGCAAACGTCAAGCGTTATCTCGCAGGCGAATCCGCTAAGTAATCTCAAACAAAAACGCACTCACGCTAAATGCGAGAGTGCGTTTTGACACTGATTCGAAAACTAAAGAAGGCAAAGGAATAATATATGTACGATATAATCATAATCGGTGCAGGTCCGGCAGGGCTTACCGCCGCAATTTACGCAAGACGTGCGGAAAAATCAGTTTTGATCATCGAAAAAGAAGCCTTCGGCGGTCAGATGGCATCCTCGCCCTGCATCGAAAACTATCCCGGCTTTGAGTCCGTTTCCGGATCCGAGCTTGCCGACAAGATGGTTTCCCAAGCGCTCGCGCTCGGCGCAGAGATCGAGCTTGCGGAGGTCACAGGCGTGACGGAGGGCGGAGAGCCCGACTATGTGAAGTTCGTTCACTGCGGCGACGATACCTTCGAGGCGAAAGCCGTCATCATCGCCGTCGGCGCGCGTCACAGACGTCTCGGTCTTGACCGTGAGGAGGATTTCATCGGCAACGGCATCTCATTTTGCGCGACCTGCGACGGTGCGTTTTACAGCGGAAAGAGCGTCATCGTGATCGGAGGCGGAAACTCCGCGCTGATCGAAGCGCTTTCACTCTCGGATATATGCACAAGCGTCACGATCCTTCAAAACCTCGACTTTCTCACAGGCGAAGCCAAGCTTCGCGATGCGATCTACGCAAGAGAAAACGTCAAGGTCGTCACAGGCGTTACAGTTGAGGGCATCATAGGCGACGAGGAATTCGAGGGCGTCAGCATCAGGCACACAAGCACGTCGGAATTAGAGCGCGTGCTCGCGGACGGCGCGTTTGTCGCGATCGGTCTCGAACCGAAAAACGAGCCCTTTGAGTCTCTTTCGAGTCTCGACGACGCAGGCTATCTCATCACAGACGAATCCTGCTCCGGAGAAACTCCCGGCGTATTCATCGCAGGTGATTGCAGAACAAAGCGCGTTCGTCAGATCGCAACGGCAGTTGCGGACGGCGCATCAGCGGCGCTTGCCGCAGTCAGATTTTTAAGCTGACAACATTTCGCTTATTTTTGCGGCGCGAAGGCTTCTTTTCGAGGCTTTCGCGCCTTCTTTTTTGATATTTACAATTTATTAACAAACGCCGCCACGTGCGAAAACAAGCGCGTAAATCAAAAAAAATCGGGAAACGTCGCTTCGAAAATGCGTCTGTCTACACATCCGAAGCGCACAAAATCCCCCTGAATTTTGTATATCATCACCAAGCAAGCTCGCCTTGCGATTTTTTTCGAAATATTGCTCGGAAAAGTCCTTAGCCCTTGACAAAACCCGCGATATATGATATAAAATAAATGCAATTTTTAAGATGGTACCGTGATGCCGCAAGATTCGAAAAGTTTAACATAGGCACGCTGGACGCTGTGCCGCCTTTGACACGCTTTTAAGGGGTCTTGCACGTCGGCGTTTTGCCCGTCTGCAAGGCTTTTGTTCTATAAAGGAGCTGTTATGAAAAAAAACCGTTTTGTTTTGGATGCAATAAAAAACACCGACGTTAAAAGCGCTGTTGTTTCATTTCTCGATAACGGCGGAAAAGCTCCCGTTATTTTTAATAAAAACGGCAATTCCTTTGCCGTTATGCCCGGCTTTTGTGATGTGCACGTACACTTTCGCGAACCGGGCTTTACTTATAAAGAGACGATACTCTCCGGCTCTCGCGCCGCCGCACACGGCGGATATACGACAGTCTGCACGATGCCGAATCTTTCGCCCGTCCCCGATTCGCCAGACAATCTGAAGCTTCAGCTTGACGCGATAGCGGATGCGGACATCGAGATACTTCCCTACGGCGCGATCACCGTCAACGAGGACGGAAAAAAGCTCGCCGCGCTCGATAAGCTTGCCCCCCTCGTCGTCGGCTTCTCCGATGACGGCAGAGGAGTGACGGACAAGCGCTTAATGCGTGAGGCGATGCTTGAAGCAAAGCGTCTCGGCAAGCCGATCGCGGCTCACTGCGAGGACAAAGCCCTGATCGAGCCGGGCGGCTGCATCCACGACGGAGTCTACGCGAAAGCGCACGGTCTGCCCGCGATCTCAAGCGAAAGCGAATATGCGGAGATCGAACGCGACCTGCCGCTCGTCCGTGAAACAGGCGTCGATTATCACGTTTGTCATGTTTCGACAAAGGAAAGCGTCGATATCATACGTCGGGCAAAGGCGGAGGGCATCAACATCACCGCGGAAACGGGACCTCATTATCTCGTCCTCACAGACGCGGATATCTCCAATGACGGACGCTTTAAGATGAACCCGCCGCTTCGTTCGTCAGACGACAAAAAAGCCCTTTTAGACGGAATTATCGACGGCACGATAGATATGCTCGCGACAGATCACGCGCCCCATTCCGCAGAAGAAAAGGCAAAGGGACTCTCCGGCAGCGCGTTCGGCGTCGTCGGACTTGAGACCGCCTTCGCCGTCATGTACACGGAGCTTGTCATGACGGGAATAATAACGCCGGAAAAACTCGCACAGCTCATGTCGGATGCGCCGCGAAAGCGCTTCGGCATCAAGGGCGACGCAGGCTTCACTGTCTTTGACGTAGCTTCTCCGTACACCGTTGACCCGGAAAGCTTCCTTTCCATGGGCAAAAGCTCGCCGTTTGCGGGCAGAACGGTATACGGCAAATGCCTTTTGACCGTCAAGGACGAAAATATACTTTACACAGATTCATCAATTTTTGAATAAGAGAGGGTAAAACCGTGGCAAAAAGAACAGATCTCAAAAAAATTATGATCATCGGCTCAGGTCCCATCGTCATCGGACAGGCTGCCGAATTTGACTATGCAGGCACGCAGGCGTGCCTTGCGCTCAAGGAGGAGGGATACGAGGTCGTACTCTGTAACTCCAACCCCGCAACTATAATGACAGACACCTCAATGGCGGACAAGGTCTACATGGAGCCGCTGACGCTCGAATATATCGCAAAGATCCTTCGTTACGAGCGTCCCAACGCCATCATACCCGGAATCGGCGGTCAGACCGGACTTAATCTCGCTATGCAGCTCGAACGCAAGGGCATCCTCAAGGAATGTCAGGTCGAGCTGATCGGCACAAGCAGCCGTTCGATCGAGCTTGCCGAGGACAGAGAGCTGTTCAAGGAGCTTTGCAGCTCCATCGGTGAGCCTACTATCCCTTCGGAGATCACGTACTCCATCGAGGAGGCGAAAAAAGCCGCGATCGACATCGGTTACCCCGTCGTTTTGCGTCCCGCGTTCACCCTCGGCGGCACGGGCGGCGGATTCGCAAACAACGAAGCCGAGCTTTGCGAAATAGCGCTGAACGCTTTCTCCCTCTCCCCCACTCATCAGGTGCTTATCGAAAAGAGCGTTCGCGGCTACAAGGAAATCGAATTTGAAATGATGCGCGACGCAGAGGACAACGTAATAACGATCTGCGGCATGGAAAACATCGACCCCGTCGGCGTTCACACCGGTGACTCTGCCGTCGTCGCTCCCATACTCACGCTCAACGAGCATGACAACAAGATGCTCAACGACAGCGCCGTAAAGCTCATTCGCGCGCTTCAGATCGAGGGCGGTTGCAACGTTCAGTTCGCGCTCAATCCATATACAAGCGAATATTTCCTCATCGAGGTCAATCCTCGCGTTTCACGTTCGTCTGCACTCGCTTCAAAGGCAAGCGGCTACCCGATCGCAAAGGTAACAGCCAAGATCGCCGTCGGTATGTCGCTTGACGAGATCAACATCGCCAACACAACGGCACACACCGCTCCCAAGCTCGATTATTTCGTCGCGAAGCTCCCCCGCTTCCCCTTCGATAAGTTCGCGTCGGCTACAAACACGCTCGGCACGCAGATGAAGGCGACGGGCGAGGTCATGGGAATCGGCTCTTGCCTCGAAGAAAGTCTGCTTAAATCGGTCAGATCGCTCGAAATCGGTGCAGATCACTTCTATCTCTCGAAATTCAGCTCAATGACAAAGGAACAGATCACAAGCTATCTCACCGATTTCAAGGATGATACTCTTTTCGCCGTCGCGCAGCTTTTCCGCCTCGGCTCGACTGTCGCAGAGCTTCATGAGCTGACAAAGATCACCCCCTTCTTCCTTGAATCAATTCAAAGGATCGTTACAGAGGAGACAGCGCTCCGCGAAAACGTCGGCTCGCTCGACGAGCTTACGCGCGCCAAAAAGATGGGCTTTGCCGACACTGTGATCGCGAAGCTTTGGAATATGTCCGAGCTTGACGTATTCAATCTGCGTAAGGAAAGCGGAATCATGCCCGTTTACAGAATGGCAGACACGCTCCACACCGGCGCCTACATCCCCTATTTCTATTCCTCCTACACCGGCGAAAATCGCTCGGTAGTGACTGACAAAAAAAAGATCATCGTCCTCGGCGCAGGTCCGATCAGAATCGGTCAGGGCGTTGAGTTCGATTACTCTACCGTTCACGCAGTCAAAACGATCAAGCGCGCCGGCTATGAGGCTATCATCATAAACAACAACCCCGAAACTGTTTCAACTGACTATACGACCTCCGATAAGCTCTACTTCGAGCCGCTCACCGCAGAGGATGTTATGAACATTCTTGCGCTTGAGCCGTGCGAGGGCGTCATCGCCTCTCTCGGCGGTCAGACAGCTATAAATCTTGCCGCTCCACTCTCGTCACGCGGAGTTAAGATCATCGGTACAGACACCGAAGCGATCGACAGAGCGGAAAACAGAGACGAATTTGAGCGTCTCCTCTCCGAGCTCGGAATCCCGCAGCCCGTCGGCAAGGCTGTTACAGATATCGAGGAGGGCGTAAGAGTTGCTTCCGAAATAGGATATCCCGTGCTCGTTCGTCCCTCGTTCGTCCTCGGCGGACGCGCTATGCAGATCGTAGGCGACGAAGAACAGCTCAGACATTATCTCCGCACGGCAGTTGAGATCGACACGGACAAGCCCGTCCTCGTTGACAAATACATAATCGGTAAGGAAGTCGAGATCGACGCCGTCTGCGACGGACACGACGTTTTTGTCGCGGGAATCATGGAGCTCGTCGAAAGAACAGGTATTCACTCCGGCGACTCGATCAGCGTTTATCCCTCCTTCTCGATCTCCCCCAAGGTCAAGGGCAAGATCCTCACCTACGCGAAAAAGCTCGGTCTCGGCATCGGCATCGTCGGTCTTTACAACATTCAGTTCATCGTTGACAAAAACGACGACGTTTACGTCATCGAGGTCAATCCGCGTTCGTCAAGAACAGTCCCCTTCCTCTCGAAATCGACAGGCTACAGTCTTGCCGACATCGCAACAGACGTTATCCTCGGCAAGAGCCTCAAAGAGCAGGGCTTCTTCAACCTCTATCCCGACGAAAAGAAGCGCTGGTACGTCAAGGTTCCCGTATTCAGTTTCTCCAAGATCCGCGGACTTGACGCGTACCTTTCCCCTGAGATGAAGTCAACGGGCGAAGCGATCGGCTACGACGACAAGCTCAATCGCGCGCTCTACAAGGCGCTTCAGGCGTCGGGCATGAAGCTCCAAAACTACGGCACCGTATTCGTAACAGTTGCCGACAAGGATAAGCCCGAAGCGCTCGATCTCATCAGACGCTTCTACAATCTCGGATTCAACATCGAGGCGACGGAAGGAACGGCTCGTTTCCTCAGAGAGAACGGCATACGTACACGTACCCTCTCCAAAATGAGCTCCGCCAACACCGACATCGCAGATGCGCTTCGTCAGGGACATATCGCCTATGTCATTAACACAAGCGCGATCGGCTCCGTCGGAAACTCCGACGGTCACGAGATCCGCCGCATCGCAACGGAGAACAACATCACCATGTTCACCGCGCTTGATACGGTAAGAGTTCTGCTTGACGTGCTTGAAGAAACGACGATCTGCGTTTCAACGATAAATTCGTAAGGTCACATAAGTATGAAAGAAACGATTTTCACTGTAAAAGAAAACGTCCGTCTCGCCGGAAACGTCTACAAAATGACGCTTTCCGGAGAAACGGATGCAATAACAAATCCGGGACAGTTCGTTAACATAAAAATAGACGAGCTTTACCTGCGTCGCCCCATCTCCGTTTGCGATGTTGACACTAACACGCTCACTCTCGTTTACAGAGCAGTCGGAAAAGGCACCGACGCGATGGCAAATATGCAAAAGTGCTTCAGCTTCAGCGCGCTCACCGGTCTCGGAAACGGCTTCGATCTCGACAAATGCGGAAACGCGCCGCTTTTGGTGGGCGGAGGCGTCGGCATACCGCCGCTCTATCTGCTCGCGAAGCGTCTTATCAAAAAAGGCGTCACCCCCAAGGTGATCCTCGGCTTCAACAAGGCTGACGAGATCTTCCTTGCGGATGATTTTGTCGCGCTCGGCGCCAAGCTTTACATCGCGACCGCCGACGGCTCCGTCGGCACAAAGGGCTTTGTCACCGATGTAATGAAGGATCTCAGCTATTCCTACTTTTATTCATGCGGCCCGATGCCCATGTACCGCGCGATGGAAAAGGTTGCCGTCACGGACGGTGAATACAGTCTTGAGGAAAGAATGGGCTGCGGCTTCGGCGCTTGCATGGGTTGCTCATGCAAAACAACTCTCGGAAACAAGCGCATCTGCGCCGACGGGCCCGTATTCGGAAGGAGTGAGATAATATGGCAGACACAAGAGTAACGCTTTCCGGTTGGGAGCTTGACAATCCCGTCATTCCCGCGTCCGGCACGTTCGGCTTCGGCAAGGAATTTTCCAAGATCTACGACATAAACTGCCTCGGAAGCTTTTCCTTCAAGGGAACGACGCTTATGCCGCGCTCCGGCAACGCAACGCCGCGAATCGCGGAATGCGCGTCCGGTATGCTCAATTCCGTCGGACTTGAAAATCCCGGCGTCGATGCCGTTATTTCACGTGAGCTTCGTGAGCTTAAAACGTTCTATCACAAGAAGGTCGTTGCCAACGTCAGCGGATTTTCGATCTCGGACTACGCCGAAACTGTCGCAAAGCTCGACAGTGAGGATATTATCGGTCTTTTTGAGGTCAACATAAGCTGCCCGAACGTAAAGCACGGCGGAATGAGCTTCGGTACGTCGCCGGAAGCCGCCGCTTCTGTCACGGAGGCTGTCAAAAAGGTCACAAATAAGCCCGTTTACATCAAGCTGACGCCCAACGTCACCGATATAACGGCGATCGCAAAGGCGTGCGAAGCTGCCGGTGCAGACGGAATCAGCATGATCAACACGATGCTCGGAATGAGGATAGATCTTAAATCGAAAAAGCCCGTCCTCGCCAACACCTTCGGCGGAATGTCCGGCCCCGCCGTATTCCCCGTCGCGCTTCGCATGATCTATCAGGTCTATGAAGCGGTAAACATCCCCATAATC
>CAZOMK010000060.1:0-10011 GCA_964580615.1 uncultured Lachnospiraceae bacterium
GAGGGCTTGAACTACTTTAGTTCAATTTCTTACAGTTCGATTATCTCGAACTTCTCTTTATTCAAGTTTTTCAAGGTTAATTGAAGTAAAAATTCCGTCCGCAGAGATGCGGCGTTTTTTTATGCTCAAAATACGATTTATGGTGTTTTTTAACTCAAAAAGACCGAGATTTTTCGCTGATTACGAAAGATCTCGGTTTTTTTACGTATTACATTCTGGCGACGGGAGTTTAAGGCTTCTTTGCAAGCTGGAGATCTATTGTATCATAGATCTTTATTATCCCGCCGTATTCTTTTATCGCTTTTTTGATTTCATGGAAGAATTCCTCCCGCAAGGCTTTTTCCATTGCAATATGATCGGAATATGTGCCGAGTAAGGTCACGTACTCATCCGGAGAAAATTCTCTTGTGCGATGAAATATTGCGTATTTTATGTCCTTAAAGCCGTATTTTTCAGCTATCAAAGCTCTCTCCCGCGCCTGACCTTCACTGTATTCGACAGGGCTTTCTTGCTTTTTGTTATGAAACGGGTAATAATATTTTCCGTAAAGCTCGTCTAACTTTTTTGAGAGCTCTTTATTTTCTTTGTCTCGGTACGGATGATTCGCAAATCTCGAAAATACACCGCCGCTTTTCAATAATGAAAACACTTTTTTGTATACGATTTCTTCCGGAATCCAATGAAATGCCGATGCGGAGAAGATAAAATCGTAAGATGCGGGCTTTAGCTCCGTTTCCTCGAATTTTCCCGTGATGATGGAAAAATTAGGGTATGTCTTGAATTTTTCTTTTAATAGCTCGGAAAAGCTTTCGCCGCATTCGATCGCTGTCAGATTGCAGCCTGTTTTAAGTATCGGCTCCGTTGCTTGACCGCCCCCGCTGCCTATTTCGATCACGTTGCTTGATTCTCGAATCGGTATATAATCAAAAACAGTGCGGTAAAGCTCGTCCACATATCCGGGACGTATCTTTTCGTATATGTTCGAAACAGTATCAAACGTCCATTCAAGTCCGCGTATGCTTCCCAATGCAATCACCTCCTCGCAATTGATATACATAATATCACAAAAGCACCTCCGATGTCAAATAGATCCGAGGTGCTTTTGCTTGATAAGCTTTATTCGGAACGCTTGAGTACGTCCGTTAAAATTTGAAGTGTCGGCTTAGGCAAAAGATTATATGTAACAAATCCGCTGAAGGTTCCGGCAAGTCCGTACGAGTACTCACCTTCAAGCAAAAATGCGTTATCCTTCCAGCCCCAATGCGTTACGACCGAAATAACCGTTTCCTCCTTGTTCAGATCGAGAACAACGTTGTAAAAGTCACGGTACGCCTGTTCAAGCTGCGCCTGACCTTCGGGCGTGTTGTTTTTAATTCGCAGAGTCGCTTCGCTTAAATGAACGTCGAGCCCGTGCTCGTGATATTGAAGCGCGGTACGGTAAAGGCTGTTTCTGCCCTCCCTGTCTGTGATGGCGGCTGTATCTCTTGCGGAATAATAGCTTTCCATTCCGACGCCGTCGAAAATCTTACCGTTTTTGTTTAATCTGTCGGCAATTTCGCAAATATCATCGCATTTTCGACCGACAAACATACAGTAGTCGTTGTAAAACAGCGGAGTGTCTGTGTATTTGTCCGCGATGCCGTAAACTATCTCCCACATTTCATCGCCGAAATACTCGTAGAAAATATCGTCCTTGAGCCATTCGTACATTTCGTTTACAACGTCCCAGCTTACAGTCATTCCGGGGTATTTCGTTTCATAATGCGTGATGATCTCGCCTATGTACGCGTCGAGACGTTTGAGAACAGTTTCCTTGTCTACGTATGCGCCGTCGGATTCGTAATTTTCACGGAAAAACCAATCCATTACATCGCCGGCGGGAACAATTGCGTGACCGCGTATCTTCATTCCGTGCGCTTTGGCGTATTCGTAGTACTGATCGCATTCTTCGAAGTTCGAATGAGGCATTCCGTCGGAAGCCTCTCTCGTTTTTGTTTTGCTTATGAACAGATAATTTCCGCAGGAGACTATGTTAAAATGCTTGTTAAAGAAGTTCTGACGTTGCGGATCGGAAAGTGTGCTCTGCGAAAGTAAGGATCCGAACAAAAATCCGTGGATCTGCGCGAGACTGCAAAGGGAGTCATACTCGCAAGCTTCGGAAGCGTCATATTTGATATGCTCTATTTTGACGCTTCTGACGTAAAAATTCAGCTTACCGCTCCCTTCGTAGATGAAAAGATGATCGCGCGTGCTTTCCTTTGCCGTGTATATGCCCTGGAGCGTTGTCCAAGTATCTTTTTTTACTTTATATCCCTTAATTCCGTCCTCGTCAACCTCTCCGTTAACCTTTTGACCGAAATTGTATGCGAGCTTCATTTCTTCCTCCGTGTCCTGCATAAATTCAACAGAGAAAAGATAGGTTTCGCCGGGGGTGAGGATGGGAGCTTCAAATTTGATCTTAGCGCCGTCCCACCAGGCGTTTCTGTCCGAAACGTACATTACTGTGTCATTTCCAAGCTTTTTCAGCTCGACTGTTGCGTTTGATCCGTAAAATCCGTCAAGACCGTCGTTAAAATTATGATAATATATGACCTCGCCTTGATCGGAAACGTTGGGAGGCAGTGTGACGTACGGACTTTCCTCGTCCGGAAGCTCGGTTTCGGGAGCGGCTGTTGTTTCTTCGTCTGTTTCGGCGGGAAGCGACGAGTCGGACATTGTGTCACTTTCAGTGCTGACGTCGGTGTCGTCGGGTGGCGTCGATTGAGCGCAGGCGCACAAAAGCAATGACGCAGACAGAGTTAAAGCCAAAATTTTTATTTTCATAAGTCAATCCTTTTCAAATATAAGGTCGTATTTTGTTTCGGACGGATCCTCGGCGGCTTTGTCGATCAGCTCGGCAGATTCGGTCACGCGGAAATAACGAAGCGAAGCTGCCCAAGAGCTGCCCGCATATGCCTCCTCGCCGTTTTCCAAATTGAGCTCATCAACATCAGCCATTATATCGTAGGCGTAATTGACAACAGTCCAATTGACGAGATCGTAAGATCTCATAATGCACGCGCCGGGCGAATAGTGCATCGTTGTGCTAACCATATAGTAGACCCTTTGCCCGTCAGCGTTTACAACGCTTATTACGTCCGGATCGGGAACATCGGCGTAAATGACGGGATTGTTGAAGGTTCCGTCGCCTTTGTCGGAGGATGCATACAAATTATGTGTAGTTTTTTCTTCTTCGGGCGGAGCGTCTGTGATTTGAGTTACGTCGTCTGTCTTTTCATCGGTCGTTACCGTGCTTTCGGCAGGTACCTGCGTTTTCAATGCCGAGCATGATGAAAAAACAGCAGCGGAAGCTATAATCAAAGCGCATAGCTTGGTTTTATTCATAAGCGGATATTACCTTTGAGATTATTATGTGATTGAATTATAGCACACGCCGAAATAAAAATCAATATGAGTCAAAATAATGTTGTATTAGTTGAAAATAATGTCCTATAAATTGCTTAGGTGAATAGAAAAAAACAAGATGGTATGATATAATATATGATATGTAATAAATGCGATGATTCGGAGATATTATGATTATAATAGACCGCGACGAAGAAGAATTTGTTTTTGAAAACGAATGGGATACGGCAGTACCCGTAACGATAAGAAAAAAAGATGACGGAGAGCTGAAAATCGAAGTGTTTCCGAGCTGCAAAGGGGAAGCGGAGGAATTCGAACGTCTTTATGCGGAGGATCCTTTCACGCCCGATGCGTTTGCGTTTTTGTGGGAGAATATCGGTAAAAAAATGCTTGAGCGCGGGTATGCAGAGGACGAAAACGGCAAATTCCGCGACAGATTTTATTACACCTATGTTATAAAATCAAGAGAAAACGTCAACCGTGACGCGATTTTACCCGATACAAAGCCGCTTTGCGAGGAGAATATCGAAAATAAGAAGAACAAAACAACCTTTGATCTGCCGCTTTACATTGAAGATGAAATGCGTGCGTTTGTCACTGTCGATGACGATGAGATCGTTTCGATCGCGGCTGAAAACAGATCGTTTTCAGATGATTTTGCCGATGAGGAAAAGGATGTTATCGAAATCGGTGTTGAAACAAACATAGCTTGCAGGAAAAAAGGGTACGCCGCGTCAAACTGTGCGGCGCTTGCGGAGGCGCTTTTGTCCGAGAACGACTGTTATGTAACTTACGAGACGGCGAACACAAACATTTCCGCTCAAAAATGCGCGGAAAAAGTGGGCTTTGTGCGCTACGGACGTTGTTACTATTACGTGATGAGAAGAATTTAATGTGAGGTAAAAATGCCGTTTGATGCTGGTATGCTCGCCTCTGTTTGCCGTGAGATCAACGGCTGCACGGGTGCGAGATGTGAAAAAATATACGGGATCGGGCGCGACGAAACGATAATTTTGCTTCGTCTGCGCGGAGAAACAAAAAAATTATATATAAACGCAGGCTCGTCAACGCCGAGAATAGCTTTTTCGACGGACGCGTTTGATATGCCGGATGTGCCGCCGAATTTTACGATGATGCTCAGAAAGCATCTTAACGGCGCGATCTTCGACGGTGCGTATCAATACGGTTCCGAGCGAGTCGTTGCACTGCGTTTTTCCGCTCGCGACGAGATGGGCTTTGCGTGCGAGCGTAAGCTGATCGTCGAAATAATGAACAAATACAGTAATATCATTCTTTGCGGTGACGGAGACAAGATCCTTTCCGCGTCAAGAGTTGTTGATTTTACGACGAGCAGACTGAGACAGGTTTTGCCCGGAATGAAGTACGAGCTTCCGCCTCCGCAAAACAAAAAGGATATTTTGTCCGTAACGCGAGATGAGCTTTTTCGCGATGCGTCCGAAGCGCTTGATTTGCCTGCGGATAAATTTCTTATAAAAGCTTATACGGGATTTTCGCCGCTTTTGTCGCGCGAGCTTGCATACCGTGCGTCGGGACGTACAGATGCAAAGGTCATAGACTGCGACGGCGGCAAGCTTTGGCAAGCTGTTTTGGAATTTCAGTCGGTGCTTCGCGGAGAGGCTGATTCCGAGCCGACAGTGATCTATGATGAAAGCGGCAGACCGTTGGATTTTTCGTTTACCGATATTCTCGAATACGGCGAAAAATATGAAAAAAAGCGCTTTGATACGCCTTCCGAAGCCATTGCGGAATTTTATTCCGAGAGGGGACGCATCGACCGCGTTTCACGTCAGGGACACGATATCGTCAAGCTGATCTCAAACGCGAAAAAACGTCTCGAACGCAAGCTCGGAATATTGACCGAGGAGCTTGAAAACGCAAAAAAAGGCGCAGATTATAAGCGCCTCGGCGATATTATCAATGCAAATCTGTATCTTTTGAAGCGAGGAATGACGGAAGCGGAGCTTATTGACTATTACGACGAGAGCTGTCCTTCCGTAAAGGTCACGCTGAATGAGCGGCTTTCGCCGTCCGATAACGCGCAGCATTATTATAAGCTGTACAACAAATGCAAAACGGCGGAGGTCATGGCTGCGGAGCAGCTTAAGGCGGCTGAGGCAGAGCTGATGTACATTGAATCGGTCGAGGATGCGTTCATGCGTGCGTCGGGCGAAACTGAACTGACGGAGCTCCGACGTGAACTTGCCGAATCTGGCTATGCTAAATCAGTCAAGTCCGTAGTCGGTAAAAAAATCAAAAAATCAGCGCCGTCCTATGTTGTTTACAGAACGACGAACGGGTATACTGTTTATTGCGGCAAAAACAATCTTTCAAACGACAGCTTGACGATGAAAACGGCGCAGGGCTCTGATTTTTGGTTCCATGTCAAGGGCGCAGCGGGAAGCCATGTTATTATGCAGTGCGAGTATGACGAGGATCCGCCGGAAACGGACTTTACCGAAGCGGCGATGATCGCCGCCGTGAACTCAAGTCAACGTGACGGAGTTTTGGTGCCCGTTGATTATACACGTGTAAAGAACATCAAAAAGCCGACAGGCTCAAAGCCGGGATTTGTTACTTATAAAACAAATTGGACAGCTTATGTGACGCCTGATCGCGAAAAAGTCGATTCACTGAAGCAAAAATGATCCGAAAGCATATCATAAAAAAACGGAGGTGGTTTGTTGCTTGATCGCAATTATGCAGTAAATACCAACGGCAGAGTTAAGTTGAAGGCGTTTTTTGTGTCCGATATACATGAGACTGATGCATCCAAAGTGCTTGAAAACGCGAAAGCTGCACAGACGGACGTGATTTTCATTGGCGGAGATCTGATTGAGGCAAAAAAGCCTTGCTGTGCGGAAAAGATGAGCGGATCAGAGTCCGCGTATGAATTTTTGAGCGAGGCGGCAAAGCTTGCCCCTACCGTCTACGCGCTCGGAAATCATGAAAGCTTTATATCGGCTGTCAAAAAGCAACGAGCCGAGGACTGCGGTGCCGTTTTGCTCGAAAACAAAGCCGTTACTGTCAAAATCAACGGAAGCGTATTGACCGTTGGCGCTGTCGGAGCGGTTACCGACCCCGATTTTATTCGTGAATTCAACGAAATAACCTCGTATAAGATACTTATTTGCCATGAGCCGGAGAGGGCGATCAATGAGCTTGCGAACGTCAGTGCTGATCTGATCCTTTCGGGGCACGCACACGGCGGACAGTGGAGATTCTTCGGTCGAGGCGTGTATGCGCCCGGTCAAGGGCTTTTCCCGAAATATACGCGCGGACGTTACGGACGCTTGATAGTGTCGGCGGGAGTCGCAAATCGTGTGATCATTCCGCGCATAAATAACCCGCCAGAAACAGTTACGCTGTTGCTTGATTAAAAAAATTATGTATATTGCAATTATTCCGTTGATATGTGGTGCTTTTTATGGTATTATTATATAAAAGCCAAGACTAAATTAAAAGAAAGGTATGCACAGCTATGCATGACATGAAACATATCCCATTTTATAAAACGAAGGTTGAGGGCTCTTTCTGGGGCGAAAAGCAGAGAGTTTCAAGAGAGGTCACCATCGACTCCGTTTACGACAGATTTAAAGAAACAAATCGCTTTGAGGCATTAAAGTGCAATCTTGAACAGCAGGAAAAGGAAGGCTGGAAGCCTCATATTTTCTGGGATTCCGACGCCGCAAAATGGATCGAGGGACTTGCGTTTGCACTTGAACGCGGACGTGATGAGGTGCTTGAGGCAAAGGCGGATCAGCTCATCGACGATATGTGTGCAAATCAGTTTGAAAACGGCTATTACAACTGCTATTACAATATATACGATACGGATAAACGCTTCAAGATCAGATATGAGCACGAGCTTTACTGCCTCGGACATCTCATTGAGGCGGCTGTTGCATATTATCATGCAACGGGTAAGGACAAGCTTCTGGGCATGGTGGAAAGATATACGGATCTTGTTTACAAGGTGTTCTGTGAAGAAAAATCCGCAGAATTCGTCACTCCCGGTCACGAGGAGATCGAGCTTGCGCTTGTTAAGCTCTACTATACGACAGGAAAGAAAAAATATCTTGAGCTTGCAAAGCATTTCATAGACGAAAAGGGCAAAAACGACCTTGACAAAAAGGGATACTACCCTTGGGCAACGGCAAATTATTCGCAGGATCATCTGCCCGTAAGAAAGCAGACGACAGCAGAGGGACATTCCGTTCGCGCAATGTATCTGTATATCGCAATGGCTGATATCGCCCGCGAGTACGGCGATAAGGAGCTTTATGATGCTTGCGCCGCTGTGCTCAACAATGTTGCGGAAAAGCGTATGTATATCACCGGCGGAATCGGCTCAACTCACCTCGGAGAGGCGTTTACGGTTGATTTCGACCTCAAAAATGAGCAGGCGTATACCGAAACCTGTGCAACGCTCGCGCTCGCGCTGTTCTGCCAGAGAATGAGCAAGATCGCGCCCCGCGGTCTGTACGGAGACATCGCAGAGCAGGCAATGTATAACGGCAGTATTTCCGGTGTATCCATTTCCGGCGACAGCTTCTTCTATGAGAATCCGCTGACGGTCGATCTGAAGAATCATAACAAGAACCCCTCGACAAAGGAAAAGGAGCGTTACCCGATCACTCAGCGCGTGAAGGTGTTCGATTGCTCTTGCTGTCCCCCCAATATTATGCGTTTCGTTAATGCAATTGCAGATTTCCTTTATACGGAAAACGGTGAAACGCTGTTCGTTAATCATTATATGAATTCGAGAACAGAGGACGGAGACACAAAGATCAAGCAGACTACCGAGTATCCGTCATGCGGAAAGGTTAAGCTTGAGGTGTCGGGAAATTATAAGAAGATCGCCGTTCGTGTGCCTGCTTGGTGCGAAAACTTTACCGCCTCCGAAAAGTATGAGCTGATCGACGGCTACGCTTACTTTGATTTTACCGATACTTTGGAATTTGACTTCCACATCAGCCCGCGTCTTGTCGTTTCCGCACCCGGAATCCACGAAAACGCAGGCAGAGCCGCTGTTATGTACGGCCCCATTGCTTACTGCATCGAGGGTGTTGACAATGAGGGCGATATTTTCGCACTTTCCGTTAATTCGGATACGAAGTTTGATGTAAAATACGACGAATATTTCTCGCTTCCCGTCATTACAGCAGACGGCTGTGAGAAAAAGTATGACGGAAGAATATATCCGTCTGCATCGTCCGTAAAATATGAAGCGCGCAAGCTGACGTTCATTCCTTATTACGGTATGGAAAACAGAGGCGAAACCGATATGCAGGTTTGGATTCCTCTTAAATGATCGAAAGGTTGAATATGTATCTTATAAAAAATATACGCCTTTATACAGGTGAAGAGACATACGAAAACGGAGCCGTCTTAACAGACGGCGACGTTGTCATTTATGCAGGAGATGAAAGCAAAATGACGGCTCCGCCGCTGAACGGCAAAAAAATCACAGTTCTTGACGGAGGCGGAGGTATATGTATGCCCGGCCTTGCAAACACACATACTCACGCGCCCATGGTGCTTTTGCGCGGACTCGGAAGCGGGCTTCCGCTTGCGCCCTGGCTCAATACTGTCATGTCGATCGAGAATAAATTCACTCCCGATATAATTTATACGGGTACTGTCCTTGGAATTATGGAAATGCTTCGAAACGGCGTCACGGCGTTTGCCGATCAGTATTTTCACTGTGAGGATATGATTCGCGCCGTGCTCGATACGGGCATACGAGCAAATATTTCGCGCGGATCAAGCAATCCCGACGGTGTAAATTATCACAGAATGCTTCTCGAAAAATATGCGGATGCGTCCGATAATCTTAAAATCTATCTCGGACTGCACGCCGAATACACCTCCGACGAAAAAACTGCGCGTCTTGCCGCTGAAACGGCAAAGGAGCTCGGTGTCGGCGTCCATGTTCACGTGAGTGAATCCGCCGCTGAGGTTGAAGGATGCATCGAGCGTCACGGAATGACTCCCGTACGCTACTTTGAGCGTCTCGGCTTGTTCGATTCTCCGACGCTTGCGGCGCATACCGTCCATATTGATGCAGAGGAGAGGGAAATATTCGCGTCGCACGGCGTAACGTCTGTTCACTGTCCGGCGTCGAATCTTTATCTCGGAAGCGGTATTTCCGATATCAAGGCTTTGACTGACGCGGGAGTAAACGTCGCGCTCGGTACAGACGGCGCGGCAAGCAACAATACGCTTGACGTTTTCCGTGAAATGAGACTTGCGGCGCTTCTCGCGAAGCATAAGACGGGCGACCCGTCTGTGATTTCCGCGTCCGAGATCATAAAAATGGCGACGGTAAACGGTATGCGTGCAATGGGATTTGAAAATACCGGACTTATAAAAGCGGGAATGACGGCGGATCTGATCCTTTTGGACGGTTCTGCGCTTCATTTGCGCGGTGCGGGCGGTATTGAATCCGATATCGTATATTCAGCCGCAGGCGGCGACGTAAAGCTTACGATGGTGGGCGGACGCGTGCTTTATTGCAATGGTGAGTACATGACTGTCGATGCGGAGCGTATGCGTTATGAAAAAGCAGCCGTTGATGACATACTT
>CAZOMK010000061.1:0-9903 GCA_964580615.1 uncultured Lachnospiraceae bacterium
GCGTGCACCCGGCTCCGAGGATTTTCTCTCGTCGGTAAAGGCTGCGCGCGCTTTCCTCGCGGACGAGGTGTACGGAAAAATATTCTCCGAAAGATCCGACGATCATCCGAACATTGCTTCGATAGGTCATACGCACATTGACGTTGCGTGGCTTTGGACCTTCGCGCAGACTCGCGAAAAGGTGCAGAGAAGCTTTTCGACTGTCGTTGAGCTGATGAAGCGCTATCCCGAATATAAATTTATGTCGAGCCAGGCACAGCTTTACAAGTTCCTCAAGGAGGACGCTCCCGAAACGTATGCCGAGGTGAAAAGGTTCATCAGCGAAGGCAGATGGGAGGTCGAGGGCGCGATGTGGGTCGAGGCTGACACAAACCTTACTGGCGGCGAAGCTTTAATCAGACAGATAGTTTACGGAAAGCGCTTTTTCCGCGACGAATTCGGAGTTGAATCTCATGTTTTGTGGCTGCCGGACGTGTTCGGCTATTCTGCCGCCATGCCGCAGATCCTTCGCAAATGTAACGTCGATCGTTTTGTGACGTCAAAAATAAGCTGGAATGAAACGAATCTTCTGCCACATGATGTCTTTGATTGGCAGGGAATAGACGGCACGAAGATATTCTCGTATTTCATTACGTCACAGCACCTTCCCAAAACGGGAATCGAGCGTTTTACAACGTACAATTCGTCGATCACGCCGTCATATATAATGGGAACATGGAATCGTATGCAGGATAAGGAGCTTACGCATGAGGCTATGAATCCGTTCGGCTACGGAGACGGCGGCGGCGGCCCGACTGTTGATATGCTTGAATACGGCAGACGTATGACGCGCGGCATAGGCCCTTGCCCGACTGTTACACAGACCTTTGCGGGCGATTTCCTTGACAAACTTGAGGAAAATGCACGTCAAACGGGAAAGATTCCGAGCTGGGTAGGCGAGCTTTATCTCGAATACCATCGCGGAACGTATACCTCTATCGCGAAGAACAAGAAAAACAATCGCTATTCCGAAAATCTTTACATGAATGCCGAGGCGCTGTCCGTGCTCGACGGCATTATGACGGGAGCCGAATATCCGAGAAAGCGCTTGGCGGACGGCTGGGAAAAGATTCTGCTTTGTCAGTTCCACGACGTCCTCCCCGGCTCTTCGATAAAGCCCGTATACGACGATTGTGACGTTATATACGCCGATGTTATCGCAAACGGAGAGGGCATTGTTTCTTCCGTGCGCGAAAAAATCGCGTCCATGGTCAAATCAGACGACGAAAAGCTGCTCGTTTTCAACCAAAACGGCTTTGCGGCATCGGGACTTGTCGAGCATGACGGCAAAACAGTGTATGTAAGCGATATTCCGTCAAAGGGATATGCTCTTGTTGCGCCCGTCTGCGGTCACAAGTGCGCCGAAGTTGATCTTTCGTCGCGCACGCTCGAAAATTCGCATATTAAGGTGCGCTTCAATTCCGATTGGGAAATGGAAGCCGTTTACGACAAGGACGCTGACAGAGAGGCACTTTGCGGCGTCGGAAACAGACTTATGGCACATGAGGATTTCCCGCGTGCGTACGATGCATGGGAGATCACGAATTATTACAAGGAAAAGGCATACCGCATAACGGACGTTACGGAGGTGAGCGAGGTTGATCTCGGTGCGTCGGTGGGAGTTCGCATCGTCAGAAAATACGGAAATTCCGTAATTACGCAGACGATCACCGTATCCTCGTATGATAAGGCGGTCAAGGTCGAAAACAATATAGATTGGCATGAGCGTAATACGCTGCTCAAGGCTTATTTCCCGATCGCGGTGAATGCGGACAGCGCCACCTACGAGATCCAATACGGTCACGTTACGCGTCCGACGCATGAAAACACAAGCTGGGATTCCGCAAAGTTTGAGGTTTGCGCGCACAAGTATGCGGACGTTTCGGAGCACGGCTACGGCGTCAGCCTTTTGAACGATTATAAATACGGCTATTCCTGTTCGGGTACTGAGCTTGCGCTTACGCTTCTCAAGTCTGCGACGTATCCGAATCCCGAAGCGGATCAGGGAATTCACGAATTCTCGTATGTTCTTCTGCCTCACGAGGGTGATTTCAGAGACGCGGGCGTTATTGAGTCTGCTTATTTGCTCGCAAGACCTCTCGCGGCGACAGCTCCGAACGGAAACGGCACTGCGCCCGATTCGTTTGCGCTTGCAAAGTCAGACAGAAAGAACGTAATCATCGAAGCTGTCAAGGCGGCGGAGGATGATGAAAACGCCGTTATTGTACGTCTTTACGATGCATATAATATGCGTTCAACAGCTAAGATCACAGTCGGCTTTGATGCGGTCAAGGCGTTTGTTTGCGATATGGAAGAAAACGAACAGTACGAGCTCCCGTTGAACGGCAGAGAGATTACCGTTCCCGTCGGAAGCTTTGAGATCGTGACATTGAAGTTTTATAAAAAGTGAGAAACATGGACATCATCGAAAAAACAGTAACGAAAAATTACATATATCACGGAAAAATTTTGAATCTTCGACGTGATGAGATAGAGACGGCGGGCGGAGAGCCCGCCGTACGTGAGGTAGTGGAGCATAACGGCGGTGCGGCTGTTGTTGCCGTTACGGACAAGGACGAGATCTTGCTCGTGCGTCAGTACCGCTATGCGGTTGGCGGATTTATGACAGAGATACCTGCCGGTAAGCTTGAAAAGGGCGAGGATCCCGCATACGCGGTGGCGCGTGAGCTCTGCGAGGAGACGGGTGCTGTCGCCGAGCGCATTTATCCGCTCGGTTGGCTGTATGTTTCGCCTGGTTACACTACGGAAAAGCTGTATCTTTATGCGGCTGAGGGACTTTCGTTCGGGGATCAGCACCTTGATCCGGATGAATACCTTGATGTTATAAGGATGCCGTTTATGGAAGCGCTTGAAAAGACGCTCGGTGAAGGCTTCTGCGACGCCAAGACAGACGCGGCGATACTGAAGCTTGCTCATTTAAGGTCGAGAGGATGCAATGAAAACAAAATTATTCGGAAAAATAGTTAAAGATCCCGCTTTTTATAAAGCGGTGCTTATGATAGGCTTGCCTATCGCGTTTCAAAATATGATCACGTTGGCTGTCAGTGTGGCGGATACGCTCATGCTCGGACGTGCCGACGCAACGGGACTGCTTTTGTCGGCATCGTCGCTTGCAAATCAGCCGTTCACGCTTATGACGTCGCTTTGCTTCGGACTTTCCGGCGGCACGTCTGTTTTGTGCACACAATACTACGGTAAGGGGGACTATGACGCAATCAGAACTGTCTTTTCAATTGTTTTGAGGTGCGCTGTGCTGCTCACATTCGGCTTCGCATTTACTGTTTTGACATTCCCGGAATGGGTAATGTCGCTTTTTACAAACAAAGCCGAAACTATCGCCGCAGGCGCGGAGTATCTATCAATTATAGGCTGGGCGTATGTTTTCTTCGGAATATCATATACGCTTCAATGTATGCTTCGGACAGTTGCAAAGGTAAACATCAGCGTTGTCACGTCTGTTGCGTCGCTTTTGATCAATATCTTCGGAAACTGGGTGCTGATCTTCGGTAATCTCGGATTTGAGCCGATGGGAATAAAGGGCGCCGCTATTGCAACGCTTATAGCGAGACTTATAGAATTTGCAATTATGTTTGTGTATACATTCTTCATCGAAAGTGACATAAAATACAGATTGCGTCATCTTTTCCTCAGAAGCAGTGTTCTGTTCCGAGACTTTTTCCGTTACGGCTTGCCCGTATTCTTCAATGAGGCATCGTGGTCGTTGGCTGTTGCGGTGCAAGCAAGCATAATCGGTCACATTACGTATTCGTCCGGTGATCCCGTTGCGGCGTATGCGATCAATGACATAATGAGCTCGCTTTCGATCCTCGGTATTTGGGGAATCGCCGGAGGCTCTGCTGTTCTTGTCGGAAGCGCGATCGGAGAGGGCGACCTTGAAAAAGCAAAGGAACGCGCGAACACCTTCCAGCTTCTCGGCGTGCTTTGCGGTTTGCTCGGAACGGCGCTTATATTGATCGTCAAAAATCCGTTGCTTTCCATATATAATATGGAGCCCGAAACTCACAAGCTTGCTGTCGAAATGCTTAACGTGACGGCAAGCGTGCAGGTGTTTGTTGCACTTTCGGCGGTTGCCATTGTCGGTGCGCTCAGATGCGCCGCGGACACTGTGTTCTGCTTCGTTTCCGAGTCGATTTCGCTTTGGTGCGTTTCGATTCCGCTTGCTTTTGTCGGAGCGAATGTTCTTCATGTGCCTGTTTGGGGTATAATTCTTCTTATGCGAACGTCAGAGATCATCAAAGCGACCGTTTGTCACATACGTGTGCGTCGTGGACGCTTCATAAAGGATGTTACCCGCGAAAAAAGCGAAATAGCATGAGCCTGTTTCGGCTTTTTGCACGGATCGGTTGAATATTTGACCTATAAAAACGTAACAGGCGTGAGAAAAACACGCCTGTTACGGGAAGATCTATACGGCAGTCCTGCGGGACTGCTTTTTAATTGTACATTTTCATCTTCAAGCGAAGATTGTCCGCGATCATTGCGATAAATTCGGAATTTGTAGGCTTGCCGCGCGTGTTTTGTATAGTATAACCGAAGTAGGAATTCAGTGTATCGACGTCGCCTCTGTCCCATGCGACCTCGATTGCGTGACGTATGGCACGTTCGACGCGTGATGTCGTTGTGGAATATTTTTTCGCGACGGAGGGATAGAGCACTTTTGTGACGGAGTTGATTATATCGCTGTCGGCGATCGTCATAAGAATGGCGGTGCGGAGATATTGATATCCCTTTATGTGCGCCGGAACGCCGATCTGATGGATGATTTTTGTTACCTGTGTTTCGATATCGAGCTCTGCACGGTCTGCCTCCGAGCTTTGTTGGACAGTCTGCGGACGCTGTGACGTGAGCGATTCGATATGATTTATCAAGCTACCGTAATCGAGCGGCTTCAAGAGGCAAAGAGCGGCGCCCGCGTTCATTGCATCAAGCAGGATGCTTTGATTTGAGGCTATCGAAACAATGATGAATATCGGCTTTTTACCGTTTATCATGCCGGTGTTGCAGTTGCGGATGAGTCCGATCCCGTCGAGCTTCGAGAGCCAAATGTCAGCGATTACGACGTCGGGATGAATGCGGTTTATTTTCAAAAGGGCATCTTCACCGTTGTAGGCTTCTTCAATGCCGCAGAATCCGTGCTTCATTAGGGCGTCTTTGCATCTTTTTCTTGCTTCGGAGTTTTCGTCTGCTATCAGAATTTTAGTATTATGTTCCATTTTTACTTCCTCGCTGGTAATGTTATTGACGGATATATAATACCATAAAATGGAATAATAAGCAATACTTTGACGAGCGAAAAAGTGCACAAAGATTCAAGGGCAAATTTGTTTGATTTTACAAAATCGCCGAGAGAGGAAAAACGCATTTTGTCGCGGCGTGACGCAAATAAAAGAAAAACAAAAAAACGGGTTGGTACCCCGTTTTTTTAATCCTGCTTGAATGCGATAAGCTGTGACGCGTAGGGGAGCGAAAGAATCCAATCGCAAAGGACGTGCCATTCGTCTAACTTATGGCTCCTGCGCGCATAATATATATTGACGAGATTTTCGTAATTGAGAGTTACGGTGCGGAGCTGATTATAGGAGGAGGGGAGGAGCTGGATTATATCGTACCAGTGAGTCTTGTCCTTTGTTTTGTTGAAGGCGAGTCTTGCTTTTTCTAGATAAGCTATCATTGCGTCGAGTGCGGCGAGAGCTTCGTCGGAGCATTTGTCGCACGAGAAATCGTCGCGTGAAAATTCTTTCGAATGTATTTTATGCATTGTTGATGTTGAATTTGCGACAGTACCGACTTTATATGTGTCAAATTCCTTCCACCAATATATCGGAGCCGTTATATCGACCGATACGAATATCTGACGCAGGAATTTTCTGTGATCCGAGCCGGCACGACAAAGCCGCGACGCGAGATCGAGATCGTTCGTGCCGAGCACGTAATTGCCGTTTTCGTCGTAAAAGCTGTCCGATCTGCCCCAACTGTTCATGGGATTGCGCGCTCCGCGGATCGCGCCTTCTATATTCATAACGCAAGCATTTTTAACTGTCAGCATGGAAAGTCTCCGTTTTTCGAAAAATTATCTTCAATATTATAACATTAAGTGTCCCTTGCGTCAACGAATAAAAATAAATAAAATCTTCGGCTGATGAATAAATTATCCGTTTCGGGCAAAAATAAACTTGCAAAGTACATTTAAGGAGATTTTTTCTGCATTATGACAAAGAAAAATAATGAAGCAAGGCTGATTTACGTCGCTGTTATTCTCGTTGTGACGGTGCTTTCCGTGATAATTATAGTTACGGGAATAGCGGCTCGCCGCCGCGGAGACGATCCGGCACCGATCCCGAACGAAACGGAGTCAAAGTCCGATGTGCCGTCATCGGGCAAAAGGGACGATGAAGTTTCTCGCGTTCCGGAGATCTCAAGACATCCGGAGGTCAGCTCCGACAAGCCCGATGAATCAAAAAAGGACGACGAAACAAAGGACGCATCGGTGAGCGGCACAAGCGCTGATGATGTTATGGCAGAGCCGACGCCTCCGGAATTTGTTTCGCCCGCTAAAGGAAACGTTTCAAAGTCGCACAGCGAGACGGTGCTCGTGTATTCGCTTACGATGGACGATTACAGAACACACAGCGGTATTGATATTTCCGGACAGCTTGGGGATATTGTCGTAGCTTCCGCCGACGGCATTGTAAAGTCCGTTTACGAAGATCCGATGTGGGGCTATTGCGTCTCTGTCGTGCACGAGGGAGACGCTGTCAGCTACTACAAAAATTTGTCCGCCGACGTTGTCGATCGAATTGCCGTGGGGGACAGCGTAAAGGCGGGGGATCCGATCGGTTCGATCGGCGAAAGCGCGCTTGTCGAGGTTGCGGAGGAGCCGCATCTTCATTTTGAGCTGAAGATAGGCGGTGTTTCCGTCGATCCGCAGGATTATTTTGATGTTCCGATAGGAAACGTGACGGAAGAATAAGGCGAACGAAAAGGTCACCGAGAGGTGATCTTTTTGCTTTGTTATGAAAAAAGCTGAATATTGACTGTAAAATTTTGCATTTGATATTGCAATATCAACAAAATGTGATAAAATAAAGATGTATATTTGCGTCTTGCAAATTGATCCGAATCAACGGAGGTAGTTTATGATATTCAAAACAGAACGATCCATTACCCTTACAAACGGGAACGAACGTATTCGAATCGAAGCGTGGGGACGAGGTCTTCGCGTTTGCACTGTGCCGTACGGTGACTTCCCGAACGAAACATGGGCGCTTGACGAGGTTCCGTCCGAAAAAGTAAAGGTGTTTGTGCCCGAAAATTCAAATGACGGCAATCCTTACATAGAGTCGGACGGCATCAGATGTAATATTTACGGCGGATTTTTGTCGTTTTGGGCGGGCGACAAGCTTCTTTTTGAGGACGAGCGCTACGAATGGCCGCTTCACGATTCCGCAAGAATATATAATCCCGTGCTCGGTACGGACGGCTTTGAGGCGTTCGTGCGTTTTCGTGCGTTTGACGGAGAAAAAATTCACGGCATGGGACAGTACAGAGGCGCGAAGTACGATCTGAAGGGGTGCACGCTTGAGCTTGCACACAGAAATTCACAAATATCCGTTCCGTTTTTTGTTTCAAACCGCGGATACGGCTTCCTTTGGAACAATCCGGGCATAGGAAACGTCACATTTGCCGAGAATATTACGGAATGGCACGCGCGTTCGACTAAAAAGGTTGACTATTGGGTATGCGCCGCAGACACGCCCGCGGAGATCATCGAAAAATATACGGAGGTCACGGGACGTCCGACGGAGCTCCCCGAAAGCTTGCTTGGTCTTTGGCAGTGCAAGCTGCGCTATCGCACGCAGGACGAGGTGCTTAACGTTGCTCGCGAATATCATCGCCGCGGAATAAAGCTCGATGTTATCGTTATCGACTTTTTCCATTGGGACTATCAAGGAGATTGGTCGTTTGATCCCGAATATTGGCCGGATCCTCAGGCGATGGTTGATGAGCTTAAGTCATACGGTACGCGGCTTTTGGTTTCCGTATGGCCGACGGTCGATCCGCGAAGCAAAAATTTCCGCGATTTTGAGTCGAACGGCTATCTTGTCAATACAGATCGCGGAATAAATATGATATTTGAATTTAACGGCCCTGAACGCATTTACGACGCTACAAATCCGGACGCGAGAAAATTTGCGTATGAGCTTTTGAAGAAGAATTACGGTCAGTACGGTATTGATATGTATTGGCTTGATGAAGCGGAGCCGGAATATACAAAATGTCATTACGATCTTTACCGTCATCATCTCGGAGCCGCGCTTCAAGTCGGCAACTTTTATCCGAGAACGCATTCGCAGATGGTATACGACGGAATGAAAGAGGACGGCACAAAGGATATTCTCAATCTCGTTCGTTGCGCGTGGGTCGGAAGTCCGAAGTACGGCGCGCTCGTTTGGTCGGGCGACATTGATTCGACTTTCTCTCAGATGAAGCGTCAGATCGGCAACGGTCTTAACATGGGCGTTGCGGGAATTCCGTATTGGATATCCGATACGGGCGGATTTTATAACGGAAACATCAACGATCCCGAATTTCGTGAGCTGATAGTGCGCTGGTATCAGTGGGCGACGTTTTCGCCGATCCTTCGTATGCACGGCGACAGACAGCCTCACGCGGGCGCGCTTGCGTGGGACATTGATCACGGCGGCGGCTTCTGCGGATCGGGCGCCGACAACGAGATCTGGAGCTACGGCGACGAAAATTACGGCATATTCCTGAAATATCTGAAAATACGCGAGGAAATGAAGCAGTACATAAAGGCGACCGCGGATGAATGTCGCGTAAACGGAAAACCAATGATGAGAGCGCTGTTCATTGAGTTCCCCGAAGACGAAAAGGCTTGGGACTGTGCGGACGAGTATATGTTCGGAAATGATTATCTCGTTGCGCCTGTGACCGAATACAGGGCGCGCAGACGCAGAGTATATCTGCCGAGAGGCAGTTGGGAGGCGCTTGACGGAAGCGGAGTTATCGAAAGTGAAGGGGAGTTTATCGAAGCGCTTGCGCCGCTTGACTATATGCCTGTTTATAAAAAGCTTTGATTTTCGGTTTTCTACATATAATATATAAAAAAGAGTGCGGACGACGATATGCGGATTGCGCTGTTTGTCGAATGTAAATGACTTGTTAATGAATCAAAAATTACCTGTTATAAAAGCTTAAACAAAGATCATAATAATGACAGAGGACGCGACGCGAACGCGGCACGGACTCAATTTATATAGATTATGATGAGAGATATCAACCGTGCCGCAAAGCGACACCTTGATACTCGGAATGACAGGAGATTAAAAATTATGGCATCCAGCAACAAGAAGCTCGTACCCGAAGCAAAGGCAGCACTTGATAAATTCAAGATGGAAGCAGCGAACGAAGTAGGCGTAAATCTTAAGGACGGCTACAACGGTGAGCTCACATCGCGCCAGGCAGGTTCCGTCGGCGGTCAGATGGTCAAGAAGATGGTAGAGAAGTACGAAAACGATATCAAGGCCTCCAAATAACTTGAAATCAGAGAAAAAAGCCTCCTGCGGAGGCTTTTTTCTTTGATTTTTCACGTGAATGATCGTTCTGTTAGTGCAAAATGTAATTATCGGAGCTAAAATAGACATTCGGGACGTGTTGACGTGCAATATCGGTGGTTAATGTTGCACAAATATAAAAAAGTTAAAAAAAAGTGTTGACAAAAGGCGGTTATTGGTGGTATACTATCGAAGCTGTCGCAAAGAGCACAGCAAACCGAAACGAGAACGGCATGAGGACGATTGG
>CAZOMK010000062.1:0-9821 GCA_964580615.1 uncultured Lachnospiraceae bacterium
AGTCCGCAGTACGGAATGTCAAAGCCGAGCAGACCGTAGGCGGAGCCGACGCATTGATTTTGCAGATCCCCCGCGAAAACAAGGGATACGTCCGCATCGGAGAGATCAGCCTTTTTCAGCGCCGACGAGAGCGCCAGGCGTTGCATCTCCCCCTCCGCAGACTCCCAAGTTTCCGCTCCGAATTTGTCTGTGTCCGTCGGATCTGTGATGTCAAAGCCGCCGCCGAGCGGCCCGTCCTTTTCGTGCTTGCCCGCAACCGATGCGTGCGCGATGAAGTAAACGGGACGCGGCAGATAAATGGTTGATTTCATTCGTTTCCTCCCGAAAAAGCGGAAAAGCTCCGCAAACTTTTACGTAGTTTGCGGAGCAAATGACGAAATTATTCATTTGGATCAAAGTATCTCGCCGCCGCCGAGAAGAAGCGGGCCGTCGTAGAAAACGCAGTGTTGACCGCGTGTTGCGGCGCGCTGGGGCTCGTCGAAAACGAGACGAAGCCTGCCGTTTGTGTCGGGCAGGAGAGTGGCGGCAGCCTCATGCGGCGTGTAGCGCAGCTTTGCCGTAACTCGCATCGGCGCCTCGACCGCTTCGATCGCAGTCAAATTGACGTTATCGATCGTAACCTCGTGCCCGAAAAGCGCGTCCTCATCGGCAAGCGTAACCGTGTTCGCTTCTGCGTCCTTGTCCGTGACGTAAACGGGGTGACCGAACGCAATTCCAAGCCCCTTGCGCTGACCTCTCGTGTAGCGCGCGAAGCCGCGGTGACGACCGATAACGTTTCCGTCAAGATCGAGAAAATCGCCGTCCCGATGCACAAATCCGCAACGCTCCATGTATGCGGCGTAGTCGCCGTCGGGAATGAAGCAGATGTCCTGACTGTCGGCGGCGCTTCCGCAACCGGCGAAGCCTTCTTCCGTCACGAGCTTGCGGATTTCGGGCTTTGTCAAGCCGCCGAGAGGCAGGATCAGACGCGAAAGCATCTCCTGCGTCAGCATATATAGCACGTAGCTTTGATCCTTTCTCGTGTCAAGCGCTTTTTTGACGCTTGACCGTCCGTTTTCGAGCGTAACGGGCGTCGCATAGTGACCCGTCGCGATGAGATCACAGCCGAGCTCGTCGGCAAGCTCGATCAGACAGCGGATTTTGACGCGTCTGTTGCAGATGACGCACGGATTCGGCGTTTTTCCGCAGGCGTAGTCCGAAACGAAGCGCTCGGTGACGCAGGCGCGAAAATCCGATCGCTTGTCTATCGCGAGGTGCGGAACGGAGAGCGCAGATGTGACCTCCCTTGCTTTTGCGGAGGCGGATCCGTCTGCGTATGCGAGAAAGTCGTCGGCTTCGGCGTCCGTCCCGTTGAAGAAAAACGTCACTCCCGTAACGTCAAAGCCGTCGCGCTTCAGAAGTATTGCGGCGGCGGCGCTGTCAACACCGCCGGACATTGCGAGTAAAACCTTTTTTGCCATAAAAGCTCCGGATTAATTTTGTAAAGTTGTTGTTGATGCGGATGATGAGACGGTAAGACGGAGACCTCCCCGACGATGCAAAAAATCGTCCGCGCGAGCAAGATATCTTTGCGGATCGCGGTAAAACGAGAAGCCGTGCGACGCTCCTTCAACGAGCATTATCTCGCACGTACCCTTGCCCGCCTCGAAAATGTCAACGGAAAATTCCGCAGGAACGTATTTGTCGGCCGTTCCGTGTATCAAAAGGATCGGAACAGTCGTGCCACCGACGGCGTCGGACGCGGAGAAATCGTCAAACGACCAGCCCGCTCTTTTTTCGCAAAGAAAACTTGTCGCGCCGAGCAGAGGAAATGCGGGCAGATGATAATCCTTTGAAAGTATGTACTTGAACTGTCTTGACGGCGAATCGTAGGGGCAGTCCGCGATAATGGCGGAGACGCGCTCCTTGACGTAAGTCAGTGCAGACGCCGCAAGCACGGTGGAGGCTCCCATCGAACAGCCGAAAAGCACGAGCTTTTGCGAGCCCGCCGTCCTCTCCGTGACGAAGCGACACCAAGTCTCGACGTCGTACCGTTCGAGCGCACCGAAGCAGTAATATTTGCCCTCGCTTTTGCCGGACGCACGCTGATCTATCGCCAAAACGTTGAAGCCGTCGCGGAAAAAGCGCATTGTAAGCACGGGAAAGTCTATATCGGGCGCGCTTTTGTGCCCGTGAACGAAGATCACCGTCGTGTCTGAGCCGACGTGCTCATAAAGCTTGCCGCAAAGATTGAGTCCGTCCTGCGACATGACCGAAACGTCCGCGTGCGGCTGTTCGCGCAGAAAACGCTTGCCGCGTGCGATCTCGTCGAGCAGATATTCTCTGTCCGTTCCGGAAAGCAGACGCTTGAACGCGTCCGCGAAATCGTTCGGCTGCTTGTTTGTTACGCGCTTGAACGCAAACGCGAAGAAATATTCGGCGGAAACATATAAAACGGCGGCACAAAGCATCAGCACGCCTGCCGAAATGTAAACAAAACTCATGCCTCAAGCCCCTTTCGGGGGTTTACTTTTGATTCTGAATGAGGTAATATATAGATATAAAATATAAATTCGGGAGATAAAAATGATAATCGTCAAGAACTTCACAGTCAAGCTTTCGGATGACCTTCTGCGCCGTCTTATTTATATATCCGCCGCGGAAAAACGCACTCCGAACAACCACATCATATATATGCTTCGTCAAAACATCGCATATTACGAGCGTGTGCACGGAAAAATACCGGAAGCGGAGCTTCGTAAGCTTGAGCTTCCGACAGATGAAAGATCGGATAACGATTAATCGACCTTGCTCGTCAGCTCGATCAAAAGATCAATGTCGTCCGGCTGAACGGACGCCTCGTGAGCCGCTTTGTTTCTGCCGACAGCCCCGCATTTTTCGCATTTGTGAATGATGACGTAGCCGCGCTTTGCGTCCGGCTCGACGCGTACGGGACGCATTATGCCTCCGCAGTCGGCGGCTCTGTCGCCGGGGTTAACGTCAAGATGAAGCGAGCAGAGGCATCGCGGACAGTGATTTCGCGAAGTGTAGCCTAAAGGGAACACCTCAAGACCGCAGTTGGCGCATATAAAGCCGGAATCATTTTTTCTAAATCTTTTTTCGTCCATAATAAAGAAGCCTTTTTAATATTTTTTATAAGCGGGATCAAGGGATCTCGCTTTTTGTTTTTTGTAAAAGCCGCAACGCCTCGTCACGACTGACGGAGGCAAGCTCCGAAAGCTCGGATAGCTTCGGTGAAGCACCGCAAGTCAGCGCACGCTCGGCGGCGTCGATTAAGCGACAGACGGTGAGCCCGTCCGAGGGTACGAATGAGTCAAGCCCCGCGTGACGCATAAAGCCCTCGACCTTTTTGTCGTACGAGACGGCGACGACGGGCGTCTGCGCGCAAACGGCGAATACGGCGGCGTGAAGCCTCGTCGCCATAACGAGCGACGCACGCGCAAAAATATCGCGCGCTTCGGCGACGCTTGCGGGACAAACGACCTCGCATCCGAGCCGAGAGGCGCATTTTTTCGATATGCCGACGTCCTCGCCCTGATGCATCACGACGAATACGGCTCGCATACAGCGGCGCTCGCAGAGCTCTTTTGCAGCCGCGACGATGACGTCGGAAAGCGTTTCACAGCCGTCAACGCGCCTGATCGAAACGGCAATGAAGCCGTCGCCGCGTCGAGAATCGGACGGAACCGACGCGACAGTCTGATACAGCGTCGGATCAGCGGAATGCAGTGCTCGGACATTCACGCCGACGCGACCAAGCTCGCGAAGCGTGTCTGTGTCGCGCGCCGTTGCGACATCAACGCATTCGTTGATCGTTTGTACTGTGTCGGCAAGCTCGCGGCTGTTCTCGATGGGGCCGAAGCCGTTTGCGTACTGCATAACGGCAAGTCCGCGCGACCTTGCCTTTTTTATAACGTAAAGATAGTAGTGAAGCGAACGGGCGCTTGTCTTGTCCTGCATCAGAGTACCGCCTCCGGAAAGCAGAACGCGCGACTTTTTCAGCGCCGATGTTACGGAAGCCCCGTAGCGGAAGCACGCGTCAACGCCGAAGGCGGTACGTGTTTGCTTAGGACGGCGCGACAGCACCGTGAAGGCGGCGTCCGGCTTCTTTTCGCGGACAGCGTCAATTATCGAGCCTAAAACGGCTTCGTCGCCGATGTTTTCGTAGCCGTAGTAGCCGGAAATGACAAAATCAAAGTCTTTTTTGTCGGCGCGATGTGCCGCTTCCCTCGAAAGTATGCGTTTGTAAATTTTGGCGTGCTCATGTGCGACGCGCTCTGCGGAAAAGTTTTCGTTAAGACGCCGGCTTGCGGCGCGTCCGAGAGCGGCTTTTTCGTCGGGAGAGAGCCTTGCAAAACGGATCATGCATTCAGCAAGCGAATCGCTGTCGCCGCACGGAAAAAGCAGACCTGTTTTTTCGTGAACGACAAATTCCGGTATTCCGCCGACCTCGGCGGCAATGACGGGCACCGAATGAGCGGCACTTTCGAGCATCGAATACGGGAAGCTTTCCGAGCGTGACGGGATGACGATCGCGTCAAGCGTGGAGTAAAACGACGAAATATCGCTTATGTGACCGAGAAAATGAACATTTTCCGATATGTTGAGACGTCGCGCGAGGGCAATGAGCCGCGAACGCTCGCCGCCGTCTCCCGCGATAAGAAACCGAGCCGACGGAAGCACAGCCAAAACCCGCGGTATCGCCCTCAGCAGGATGTCAACGCCCTTGACGCGGTCAAGCCGCGCCGCACAGCCGAAAACGGCAGTCCCGTTGCCTCCGCAGGGCGGCTGAGGTGTGCCGTGAGACTTGAAAAAGAGACTGCTGTCACGGCATTTTTTTACGCGCGAAGCGTCTAATCCGTTGTGGACGGTGTAGACAGTGTCGGGACGAAATCTGCGACCGATCAGCATACATCGAAAGCTGTCGGAGACAGCGATGTGATGCTTTATTTTGCGTAGTGAAATAACGTTGAGCGGGGTGAAAACGAGCTTTTTGACGGGATCGTCGAAATCGCGAAGATAGTCGCTGTGGACAGTCGTGACAACGGGCACAGATATGCGATTTTTTATAAGCGCCGCAATGAAATTCGCCCGCGCTCCGTGCGCGTGAAGCAGATCGAAGCCGTCTCGCTCAAGCATATCGGCTATTTTGTCCGCAACGGAAAGGTCAAATCTGCTTTTTTGACGGAAAAGCACCTTGTCGGCGCCGATGGTGTCAAGCTCCTTGTAGAAAACGCCGTCGGTCAGGCAGGCGACGCGAAAGCGAAGTTCGTCACAGTCGGCGGAAAGCAGGGAAAAAAGAGCTGTTTTGGCGCCGCCGCTGTCGCCTCCCGATATAAGATGAAGAACCTTCATAACGCGCTCCGTGCCGATAATAAGATATTATATTATATCACCGTTTTGATGAAAAATAAATACACATCGCGCATTTTTGCCCGCCGCGTGGGGAGAAAAGCAAATATTGTACAAAATTTGTTTTGGAAAAATATTGAATGGAAGTATGGCTTATGCTACAATAGTTTTGTAATGTTGTTTGCGACGTTTTCTGCCGTAAGCTTCGATAAAATGCAGATGCCGACGGCAAACAAAAAAGACCTCCGAGGAGGTCTTTTTCGGTTGTGCACACGCTGTGCGATCGGAAAAACCGACGATTTGAGAATTCTTTTATTTGAACTCGCAGTGTAATTTATAAGGGACATAAACTACAATATAAGTGTAACATTGAAAGGATCCTTTGTCAACATGAAAAGCGAAAAATACTATGTAGGGCTTGATATCGGAACGGATTCCGTAGGCTATGCAGTAAGCAACGAGGAGTACGAGCTGTGCAAATTCAAGGGTGAGCCGATGTGGGGAGTGACGCTTTTTGATGAAGCCGAGACATCGGAAAAACGCAGAGGCTTTCGAAGCGCCCGAAGGAGACTTGATCGCAAGCAGTGGAGAGTCAGCTTGATCGGTGAGATTTTTGCGGAAGAAATCGCAAAAATTGACGAGAATTTTTTTCAAAAGAATAAAGGAAAGCTATCTTTATCCGGAAACAGACGGGGAGAAGGTGCGTTTGTTTGATACTTACGAAAAGCAAAAAAGTATACGGCAAAGTATCCGACGATCCATCATCTCATATCGGTGCTTATGCAAAGCACAGAGCCTCGCGACGTCAGGCTTGTATATCTTGCGTGTGCGTGGCTTGTTTCTCACAGGGGGCGTTTCCTTAACGAGGTTGACAAACATAACATTGATGCTGTTATAGATTTTAACAGTGTATACGTCAGGCTTGCCGAGTTTATTCAGCGTAACGGGGAATATTCGCTTCCGTGGAGTGACGATATAAGTCTTGACGACGTTGCAAATGTATTGAAAAGCAAGACTTGCTCAGATATACGAGCTTTATGAGAAGGTAAAAACCGAGGATGTCAGACATTTGACAGAACAGCTTGAAGCAATGGGAGATTCCGTACACTCAAAGCTTCAAAGCGATAAACTGTTCCTTTATTTCATCCAGCTCGGAAAATGTATGTATACCAACCGCTCCATAAGCCTTGAATCTGTAATTTCCGGCGACGGAGAATATAACATCGAACATATTTACCCGCGCAGCTTCGTCAAAGACGACAGCGTTATCAACAATAAAATATTGATTGACTCTAAAGCAAACGACGCGAAAGAAGATGTTTATCCGATAGATCCGACAATTCAGCGCAATATGAGCGAGACGTGGAGGCAGGCTCATAAAATCGGACTTATCAGCGATGAAAAATACAAACGTTTGATAAGAACGACTACGTTTACGGAAGATGAAAAATATGAATTTATTAACCGGCAGCTTGTTGAAACGCGACAGTCCACAAAAGCAGTTGCGGCTTTGCTTAAGGAGTTGTATCCCGCAACCGAGATCGTTTACGTGAAAGCGGGACTTGTTGCGGACTTCAGAAAGCAATTTGATTTGACAAAATCGCGCACCGTCAACGATCTGCATCATTCGAAGGACGCATATTTGAATATAGTTGCCGGAAATGTGTGGCATTGCAAATTCAGCAGACAGTTTTGGCGCGCAGATGCGAAAAACAATGCCAAGGTCGAGGTCGTTTTTACCCACCCCGTTATATGTAACGGAAAAACAGTGTGGAACGGTGCTTCGGATAAAGATCGTGTTGTCAAAATCGCAAGAAAAAATACGGCGCATATAACTAAATATGCATTTTGCAGAAAAGGAGAATTTTTCGATCAAATGCCTGTTTCGGCGGTGAAAGATCTAATTCCGCTAAAAAAAGGCAGACCTACCGAAATTTATGGAGGGTATAATAAGTCTACGGCATCGTTCTTTGTCTTGGCGAAGTATAAAATCGCAAAGAAACAGGACATTATGGTTATGCCGGTTGAGTTGTTATATGCCGATAAGTTTGTGAACGACGACTTTGCATTGGAGTATGCCAAGCGTACTATCGCGGATATTACAGGAAAAAACGTTGAAAATGCGGAATTTTTGCTGAACAAACGAATTATCAAGGTAAATACAGTGCTTTCGCTGAACGGCTTCAGAGTGTGTATCACGGGAAAATCAGGCGGCGGCAGATAGATTGGGGTGTCGAGTTTAACTCCGTTCAAAACCTCTTCCGAAAATGAAATGTATGTTAAGCGCCTTGAATCCTTTGAAAATAAGCGGAAGAAAAACGGAAATATCGTGTTCAATGAAAAATATGACGCAGTATCTTCGGAGAAAAATACGGCTTTGTACGATTGCTATATCGATAAGCTTCAAGGCGTACCGTATAAATATCGACCCAACAATCCGTATGACACGTTGTTAAAATGCAGAGAAAAATTTATGGCTCTTTCGCCGGAAAAACAAGTCGGAATACTGCTTTCTGTTCAAGGCTTATTCGGTAGAGCGATTAAGGCGGATCTTTCCTCGATCGACGGCGCACCTTCCACGGGAGTGACTGCGCTTTCATCCTCTCTTTCCAATTGGAAAAAGAATTACACCGACGTTCGTATCGTTGATCAATCCGCTTTGGGACTTTACGAAAAGGTCTCGGAAAACCTTCTTGATCTGTTATGAGTTGGCGCACCGTTGTTGTCGCCTCGCGCTGCAAGCTGGATTATAAAATGGGCTTTATGGTGATCCGTGCGGAAGAAACGAAAAAGATCTTCCTTGACGAGGTTGCCGTATTGCTCATTGAAAATCCGGCAGTGTCTTTAACAGGATGCTTGCTTGAAAGCTCGGAGGCGGAAAAATTAAAGTACACAAAAAGATACGTCGTAGATTCTGATTTGTGTGAATTTTAGTTTGATTTATGCTGTTGTTTGTGATAAAATAGCTTTGTGCTATGATCCCTTTGCATTACTCTCGGCAACTCGCAGTGTTGCTTCTCGAATATTTGATTTGAGGTTTGAGGTTTGAGAGTAGTGTAATTTTATAAGGGACTAAAACCAAGCTTCGAGGATTCCATTCCACCTCGCAGGAAAAATCGCGAATTCGTGTGCCGAGTTGCGCCTGAAAAATCAAAAGCGTCGCAGAAAAACTGCGACGCTTTTTGAGTCAGCGGCATTTTTTGTCGAATGCCGGATTGTAGCCGTAAAAGTTTTTGTAGTTCATGTTGTCCTGCGCTTCACGTAACGCTTCGCCGAAGCGCTGATAATGCACGATCTCGCGCTCTCTGAGGAAACGGATCGGGTCGCAGACGTCGGGATCGTCGATCATCCGAAGCAGGTTGTCGTAGGTCACACGAGCCTTTTGCTCTGCTGCAAGATCCTCATTTAGATCTGCGATCACGTCGCCCTTTGACGCGAATGAGATGGCGTTGTAAGGCACGCCGGACGCGGCAACGGGATATAGACCGACAGTGTGATCGACGAAATAAGGCGCAAAGCTTGAGCCTGCGATTTGCTCCGGCGTCAGATTTCGCGTTAGCTGATGCACGATGGCGGACACGATCTCCATGTGCGCGAGTTCTTCCGTTCCTATGTCGGTCAGTATTCCGACGATCTCGCGGTACGGCATGGTGTAACGTTGGGACAAATATCGCATGGATGCTCCGAGTTCACCGTCTGGACCTCCGAATTGCGTTAAAATGAGCGTTGCAAGATCGGGGTTCGGATTTTTGATCTTAACGGGGTATTGCAGTTTCTTTTCGTAGCTCCACATCTTTCAATCCTCCTCATAGCTGCCCATCCACGGCCAGCCGCCCTCGATCCAGCGCCAGCTGTCGCCCGCCGCGGACGCATTTGCGGTGAGCGGGCCGAACAGCGACTCATATTCTTTTTTTGCTTCGTCATACAGCGCGCTGTATTTTTTGTAATATGCGAGCGCGTCCCTGTCGTTTGGATGAGTATCGAGAAACAGACGCGCTTCGTCCAAAACGAAGCCGTACATCTGCAGTTCATGCATTAGACTTTCGAATCTTTTGTTCGTCATCTTTTCATACCTCCGCATACACGTGGCGGATAAAACGGCAGATCAAGCTCCGCAAACATCGTTCCGCGCGAAAGAGCTTCCTCCGGAGAGTAAGCGTTGCGCCATTTTTGACGCGGCACATACGCCATCGCGAGCGGCAGTCCGTCAACTACGGCGGGATTGAAGCCGACGCCGCTGCGGTTATCCTCGGCGCGGTCGAGGGATTCACGCATCTCGTCGTTTATTCGATCACGCGGGGTGCGCGTGTCATTTTCACGTTCCAAAATAAAAAATCTCCGTATTTGTTTTTTCGGGCGCTTGCCCAATCACAGTATATGATAAAAATCACGTCTGTGACAGGTCAAGTTTTTGCCGTCGGTTGACATAACGGAGATATGTGTGCTAAAATATAAATAAAGATGAAATG
>CAZOMK010000063.1:0-9662 GCA_964580615.1 uncultured Lachnospiraceae bacterium
ACGGCATACAGTACAGATGGAGCGTCATGCTTGATTATACGAAGAATCTGTCCGTTTTGCCGGAGTTCTCCGATTTTGCCGACGAAGCCGATTTTTACGCGGACGATACGGAAAAAAGACTGTATCATTACGTTATGAGCAAGCATGAGATAGGATGCTGGCTTTTGACATACGGCGGTGAGTCCGAGCTTGTCAAGTTGCTTGACAAGCTGAACGAGGGCGCCGATTTTAATGAGCTTTACGGTAAGCCGATACTCAACAAAGGAAACGAACGCAACTGACTTCGGTTGCGAAAACGTCGAAAAACAATTTTTTTCGACGTGCAATTTCCGAAAAACGTTCGAATTTGCCGCTGCAAACTCATACTGCACCCTAAAGTTGCGGATTATTATTCACAAAAATTGGTAGTATTATTCATAATATCGTATTATAATGCGAGATGTAAGGTCGGAAAGTTTGATGCCCGATATTTTTCCGACGTAATAATAACTCTTATATAAAGGAGTAGGGCTATGAAATTAGCAGACAAGATCGTATATCTCAGAAATAAACTCAATATGTCGCAGGAGGAGCTTGCGGACTATCTTGACGTTTCGCGTCAGTCGGTCTCGAAATGGGAGGTAGGTCAATCCGATCCCAGAATTGATAAGATTATTCAGCTTTGTTCCTTGTTCGGTGTTTCGACAGACGAGCTCATCCGCGATGAGATCGAGCTTAACGTCAAGGACAACGAGGAAGCGGATAAGCTCGTTTCCGGCAAATACTTCGGAACGGACGGCTTCAGAGGCGAAGCCAACGCGGATCTTACGGCAGAACAGGCGTTTAAGATCGGACGTTTCCTCGGCTGGTATTATGCAAGCGCACTTTCCGGATGCCGCGACAGAAATTACCGCCCGCGCATTGCGATCGGTAAGGACACGCGCCGTTCGAGCTATATGCTCGAATACGCGATAGCGTCCGGTATAACGTCCTCCGGCGCGGACGCGTATATGCTTCATGTCACAACGACGCCGAGCGTCTCCTACGTAACAAGGCTCGACGAGTTCGATTGCGGAGTAATGATCTCCGCGTCGCACAACCCTTACTACGATAACGGCATTAAGCTCATCAATCGCTACGGCGAAAAGATGGACGATTCGACTCTTGCGCTTGTCGAGGCTTATCTTGACGGTAAGCTTAATTTGCTCGGAGTTGAAGGCGACCTTCCGCTCGCGCATAAAGAGCGCGTAGGTGCAATTATTGACTTTGTGGCAGGCAGAAACAGATACGTCGGATATCTTATATCTGTCGTTACCCAGTCATTCAGAAACAAAAAAATCGCGCTTGACTGCGCCAACGGCGCATCATGGATGATAGCTCCCGCTGTGTTCGAAGCGCTCGGCGCGCAGGTCTCCGTGATCAATGCCCAGCCGGACGGACAAAACATAAACCGTAACGCCGGCTCGACACATATCGAATATCTCTCCGCTTACGTCAAGGAAAATCATTACGATATCGGATTTGCCTTTGACGGAGACGCGGACAGATGCATCGCCGTTGACGAAAACGGAAACGTTGTGGACGGCGATAAGATCATGTTTATTCTTGCGAATATGCTTAAACGCCGCGGCGGACTTGAGGGCAATATGCTCGTAACGACTGTCATGTCCAATGCGGGACTTCACAAGGCGTGCAAGGATATCGGTGTCAATACGATTCAAACCGCTGTCGGAGACAAGTATGTTTACGAGGCGATGCTCAAGCACGGATATTCGCTCGGCGGCGAGCAGTCCGGTCATATTATCGTTCAAAAGTATGCAACAACGGGAGACGGAATCCTTACGGCGCTTATGGTGATGGAGGAGGTGCTCGATCGCAAGACAACGCTCGGAAAGCTTGCTTCCGCCGTCACGATATATCCCCAGGTGCTCCGCAACGTTCGCGTTTCGGATAAGGCGGCTGTGCTTGCCGACGCCGATATCAAGGCGAAGATCGAAAAGATCACCGAGGATTTCGGAGACACGGGACGTATCCTGCTCAGAAAGAGCGGAACAGAGCCGCTCATCCGCGTCATGGCGGAGGGCGAGGATCTTGACCTTTGCGAGCATTACGTCAACTCCGTCATCGAAATGATCAAAAACAAGGGCTATGCCGCTAAAAATTGAGGTGAAGTCATGACGCATGAATATTTGTCTGTAAATGCACTTTTTGACCTGTCTCATACGATCGCGTCGTCGGTGTTTGACGGCTGCGAATACCCGTGGGAGGCGCTTTCCAAGATCAGCGACGCGATAATCGCGCTAGGTCAAACGCTTTCCGCGGAAGAATATGACTCACCGAGCGAAAACGTGTGGATCGCAAAGTCGGCAAAGGTTGCGCCGACGGCATACATCGGAGCACCGTGCATTATTTGCGCGAACGCGGAGGTGCGTCACTGTGCTTTCATTCGCGGATCTGCAATAGTGGGAGAGGGCGCAGTTGTCGGAAATTCGACGGAATTGAAAAATGTCATTCTTTTCGATAAGGTTCAGGTGCCGCATTACAATTATGTCGGTGATTCCATCCTCGGATATAAGGCTCACATGGGCGCAGGCTCCATCACGTCTAACGTAAAGAGCGACAAAAAGCTCGTTTCGATACATACGCCGGACGGTGACGTTGAGACGGGACGCAAAAAGGTCGGGGCGATGCTCGGCGATAACGTTGAGGTCGGCTGCGGAAGTGTGCTCAATCCCGGCACCGTGATAGGGCGCGACGCGCGAGTCTATCCGCTTTCAAGCGTTCGCGGCTTCATTCCCGAAAAGCATATTTACAAAAAACGCGGCGAGCTCGCACAGATCGAAGAATAAAATAAAAGGTTTTGTTTTCATTGAAAACAAAGCCTTTCTGTTTGAATTTTATATTTTGCCTTTGACGTTTCGGATTCGGAAACAAAGAAAAATACCGAAGTTGAAAACTTCGGTATTTTTTATTGCGGAGGAAGGATTTGAACCAACGACCTTCGGGTTATGAGCCCAACGAGCTACCAGACTGCTCCACTCCGCGATATATGATATGCCGCTGACCGGACTTGAACCGGTACGGATTTTACTCCGGCGGATTTTAAGTCCGCTGCGTCTGCCGATTACGCCACAGCGGCAAGCTTTTTTTATCAGCATGAAGTATTATATCACGCTTTGATCCGTTTGTCAATACCTAATTTTAATTTTTTGCTATTGATTATTTCTTCGGATTTGATATAATGAATGTTGACTTTCAGTATCACCTAATACGAAAAGGATATCGGGATGGAAAACCACAATAAAACAAAGAAAAAGAATATAATTTTGATCGCCACGGGCGGCACTATCGCATCTGAAATGGGAGATTTCGGACTTACGCCATCGCTTGCATCCGAGGAGCTTTTGCATCATGTCCCCGAAGCAACCGAAATTTGCAATATATCGACAGTACAGCTCTATAATCTCGACAGCACGAACATGAAGCCGGAGCATTGGCTGAAGCTTGCAATGTATATTCGCGAGGTGTATAACGATTACGACGGCTTTGTGATCACGCACGGAACGGACACAATGGCATACGCCTCCGCGATGCTTCATTATCTTATTCAAAACAGTCCGAAGCCGATCGTTTTGACGGGCGCGCAGATCCCGATAGCCAACAGAGACACAGACGCAAGAGAAAATCTCACCTGTGCGTTTACGTATGCGGTGGACGACGACGCCTGCGGCGTTCATATAGTTTTTAACGGTAAGATCATCGCCGCGACTCGCGCAAGAAAAACAAGAACAAAGAGCTTCAACGCGTTTTCGAGCATTGATTATCCCGAAATCGGCTTTGTGAGAGACAGAACGGTCAGATATTACATAAAGGAAAGCATAAAGGGACCCGTTCGATTTTATTCGGAGATCGACCCGTCAGTCACTGTCGTTAAGCTCATTCCCGGAATGCGCGCCGATATTTTCGATTATGTTGCGGACAGATATCATGCCGTTATAATCGAAAGCTTCGGTGTCGGCGGCATACCGTATTACGAAAATGACGAATTTACCGATAAGATCGAAAAGCTCATACGCGCGGGCGTTCGCATAGTTATGACGACGCAGGTGCCGCATGAGGGAAGCGATATGTCTGTTTATCAAGTCGGACTTTCCATAAAGGAAACGTATAAACTGCCGGAGGCATACGATCTGACGACGGAGGCTGTTGTCGCCAAGGTTATGTGGGCGCTCCCGCAGACAAAAACAGCGGAGGAATTTGTACGTCTTTTCCTGACTCCCGTCGGAAATGACATGATATAAGCTATGAAAAACAGAAAAAACAAGAAAAAAGCCCCCTCGTATACAGCTTTACTTACAGCGGCGGCGTTCGTTTTTGCGATCTTGATCATTGTGCTGTCCGTTGTAAACGTAAACGACGACGGTAATGATACGTCAGCGAGCGATCAAACGACAAATTCGAGCGCGAACACGGAATCGAAAAGCTCCGACACAACAGAAACGGACGATAATGTAACGTCCGGTCTTGTATCAGACGCTGAAACCGACGAAACGACGGCAGTTGAAACGGAGCCGCCCGCCCCCGAACAGACAGTGCCTGTCGGAATATATGTTGAGACGTCGCGTAAAAAGTACACGTCTGTTACCGAATATACGGGAAAATGGCCCGAAAACGACAGCGACAAAATGTGGTCTGTCGATACGTGGACGTATCCCGGAACGAAAAATCTGATATGCGATATCGAATATTTCGCCGTCTTTACGTCGGACGAGAAGGATATAAAGCTTACGTATTGGGACGAAACGTGGACGGAGCGCTGGAATGACAATGTCAAGGACGACGGAGCAAAGATAGGCTTTGAGTTTACGGTGTGCCTCGGAAACGGCGAAAAGCTCACTGCAAATGTGCTCGGCCCGTCCGACACCTTTGCGCTCGAAAAATATTTTGAGCTTTATCTGTATGACTGCGTCGCCCATGCACATGATTCGTGGTACAGTCACATAACGGAAAAGACCTGCTATGACGATACGCAAAACGTAATGATAAAGATAACGCTTCGCAACGGGTGCTATGACGTTGAGGAGATATTGATGACGGCATTCGTGTATACGCCCGACGAGCTTGACGAAAACGGCTGCTATACGGGCGCAAACAAAGCAACGTGCGTTGTAAAAAGAGGATAAGCAAAAAGCTCCGACAGAATCCAAATCGGGATTTTGTCGGAGCTTTTCTGTTTTATTCGGTTATGTCGGCTGTTTTTGCGCTTGTGAACGCCAAAAGCTCCGAAACGGACACCTTCATTTGCATTCCGCGCACTCCCGCGCTGCAATAGATCTCGTCGTAAAGCTCGGCAATCTCGTCAAAGTAAGTGGGAAACTTCTTTTTCATGCCGACGGGCGAGCAGCCGCCTCTGACGTAGCCCGTAAGCGCAAGCAGCTCCTTGACGGGCACCATTGAAACGCTTTTTGCACCTGCCGCACGAGCGCATTTTTTCAGATCAAGCTCCGATGTGACGGGAATGCAGAAAACGACCGGCTCTGACTTTTCGTTCCTGCATACGAGCGTTTTGAAGGTCATGTCCGGATCAATTCCCGCAGTCTCGGCAACGTGAACACCGGACAGATCGTTCTCATCGACCTCGTATTCGACTGTCTCGTAAGCGATACCGGCAGTATCAAGCTGACGGAGCGCGTTTGTTTTTACCTTTGCCATACTTTATTTTACGCTGTACAGAATCTCGTCGTAGGAGGGAAGCGGCCAATGCTTTTTCGCAACGATAAGCTCAAGAGCATCAATGATCTCTCTTGCAGCCGCCATCTTGGGCAAAACATCGTTCATGAAAGCGTCCGCAAGCGCGACGTGATCGGCTTCAAGCGCTTTTGTTTTTTCTTCCGCTTCGGTAAGCACCTCAAGACGTGAATAAAGCTCGTCCGAGAGCGAGGAAAGCTTTTCGACAAGCTTGACTTCCGCACGTGATCTGGCGCAGTGCGCCTCGTTTTTCAGCTTGATCGTTTTCGCAAGCTCACCTTCATATTCAAGCGCCGCGGGGATGATGTATTTGTTTGTCATATCTATCAAGGTCAGCGCCTCGATGTTGACTGTTTTGCAGTAATTTTCAAGCATGATGTCATAGCGTGAGAGAAGCTCCGCACGCGACAAAACGTGGTGACGCTCGAAAACCTCGACTGTTTCGTCCTCGATCAGCGCACGCAACGCTTCGGGAGTCGATCTGATATCGGAAAGTCCGCGCTTCTTTGCTTCCTTTGCCCAGGCCTCATCGTAGCCGTTGCCGTTGAATATGATCCTGCGATGCTCCTTGATTGAATCCTTGATGATGGAATTCAGCGTACCGGAAAAATCGACGCTTTTTTCCAAGACATCGGCAAATTCCGAAAGAGTTTCGGCGGCGATCGTGTTCAGCACGATGTTCGGCTCAGCGACGGAAAGGGATGAGCCGGGCATACGGAACTCGAATTTGTTGCCTGTGAAAGCGAAGGGACTTGTACGGTTGCGGTCGGTGTCATCCTTTGCGAAATTTGGAAGAACAGACACGCCGATCTCGATCGCGGACGCCTGATGATCTTCGTAGGTCGTTTCGTTTTCAATTGAATTGAGCACCTTTGTAAGCTCGTCACCGAGGAAGATGGAGATTATCGCAGGCGGCGCTTCGTCTCCGCCGAGGCGGTGATCGTTTGACGCTGTCGCGACGGACGCGCGCAAAAGTCGCTGATATTTATCGACTGATTTGATGACCGCGCAAAGGAACAGCAAAAACTGAGCGTTTTCGCGCGGAGTTTCGCCGGGATCAAACAAGTTGATGCCGGTATCTGTCGAAAGCGACCAATTGTTATGCTTGCCTGAGCCGGCGATATAAGAAAACGGCTTTTCGTGAAGCAGACAAACGAGACCGTGACGCGCCGCGACAGTTCTCATTCTGTCCATGACGAGCTGATTTGCGTCTGTGGCGACGTTAACGGAGCTGTAAACAACGGCAAGCTCGTGCTGACCGGGTGCAGCTTCGTTGTGCTCTGTCTTTGCATAGACGCCGAGCGCCCAAAGCTCGCGGTCAAGCTCCGTCATAAAGTCCTTGACTCGTTTTTTGATCGCTCCGAAATAGTGATCATCCAATTCCTGCCCCTTGGGCGGACGTGCGCCGAAAAGCGTGCGTCCCGTGTACATAAGATCGGGACGGCGCAGATACATTTCTCTGTCGATAAGGAAGTATTCCTGTTCGGCTCCGACCTCGGCAATGACTCTTTTTGCCGTCGTGTCGCCGAAAAGTCTGAGTATACGCAACGCCTGACGCTCTATCGCCTCCATAGAGCGAAGCAGGGGCGTTTTTTTGTCAAGCGCGGCGCCGGAATACGAGCAGAACGCTGTCGGAATGCAGAGAACGCCATCCTTTATGAATGCATAAGACGTCGGATCCCACGCTGTATATCCGCGAGCCTCAAATGTTGCGCGCAAGCCGCCGGAGGGGAAGCTTGACGCATCTGGCTCGCCCTTTATGAGATTTTTGCCCGAAAATTTCATGATTGCACGGTCAGTGCCTTCGGGCTTGATGAAGGAATCGTGCTTTTCCGCAGTTATTCCCGTCATAGGCTGGAACCAATGCGTAAAATGCGTGACGCCGTGCTCGATCGCCCACGCCTTCATCGAGGATGCAACAACGTTTGCGACCTCGATTGTGAGCGGCGTGCCGTCAGAGATCGTTTTTTTCAGAGAAGAATATGTGTCCGAGGGCAAGCGTGATCTCATCACGGTGTCACCGAATACCAATGATCCGAAATTTTCGGGAAGATAATTCATTTCAGCCTCCGTGCCGCAAAGCGGCTTGTTTTGTTAGTTATTAGCCTTGTTATTCTGCGGTATTGCTTTCGTACAGATAAACAGATACCGCATTTGCGATAGCGTAGCCCATATTGCCGCGCCATTCTTCGTCAAGCAGGCATTTCGCATCGCTTTCGTTTGAAATAAAGCCGAGCTCAATCAAAATCGCTGGCGCATTTGTTTCGTATGTGACATAATACGCCTCGCTGATATCCTTTGCAAAGGTTCTCGATTCCTTGTATTTCGGGAATGTTTCATTGACCGAACGCTTTACGGTTTCCGCAAGAGTAGCCGCTTGCTCGGTGAATTTATAATTGTTGCAGTAATAGATTCTCGTGCCGTAGACGCTTGAATCCGTGCCGAACGAGTCACAGTGAAGTGAGATGAAAAGATCGACCTTTTTGGAGTTGACATAGGAAACGCGTTCGTCTATGTAAAAGAGATTGTCTCCGTCGTCAATGGGGGAAACGGGGAGCGTCTCGCCGTCATGAGAAAGCATTACGTTGTAGCCTGCGTCCTTGAGGCATTGGTACACCTCTTTGGCGACAAGCAGATTTATATCCTTTTCCGTCAGCGAACCGAGGAAATCGGACGACGCGCCGACGTCTCCGAAGCCGTGTCCGGGGTCTATGCAGATCAAAAATTCGTCATCATCCGGCGGAGGTACAGTCGATTCTTCTTGTGTTTCTTCGTCCGTGTCCGGAGGGACGGGCTTAGAATCGGTCGTATCCTTCTTTGTATTTGGCGTGTTTGTATCAGATGCTTCCGTTGTGTCCTCGCCGATACCCGCGATCCAATTTTTGAAGCTTTTGCTCGTGAAAACGACGATCATCAAAACTATCAAAAATACGATCAGAACGATAAGAAACGGGGTAGGGCGGCGGCGACGTCTGGGCGGTTGGATTCCGCGATATCCGGACTGATGCTGTCGGGAGGCTTGTCTGATAGGCGCTTGTACGGGACGCTGCTGCGCCGGACGGCGCAGCTGTCCCTGCTGAGGTCTGTAATTCGGATTTTGCTGCATCGGACGCATTTGACCGCTTTGATCCTGACGCATCATCGGTCTGCCTTGGTTGTTTTTTTGTTCGGGCATGGCTGTATTCTCCCTTTAGGCTTAATTAAAGTTGCTCTGTTTTCTTTTTGTTGCTTTTCAGCTTGCGTACATTGCCGTTTTCGTCAACTATCGTGACGGATTCGAGCTGATTTCGCAGTCTTTTTCTGAAAAGCACCAAATATTCTTCTCGAAGCTTGGCTTGCTCAAGCTTTTCGTCGGATGTCAACGTACCTGCTTTTTGTTTCGCCGCAAGCTCGTTTATTCTTGTTAACAGCATTTCTTCAGTCATTGTGAGTATCCTTTTGATTTTTGAGTAATTCGACCTCATCCGCAGTAAGATGACGCCATTTTCCTTTCGGAAGCGAGCCGAGGAAAAGCCCTCCCTCCGCAATTCGAACAAGACGCTTTATTTTTATTTCGAGCGCGTCGCACATACGGCGTATCTGCCTGTTTCTGCCCTCGTAAAGTGTTATTTCTATTTCGGTTTCCCCGTTTTGACGAGATATCAAGGACACGGGACAAGCTTTAAGCGCGTAAGGCTTGCCGTCCGCTTCGATTATCGCCATCGGAGAGGCAAGCTCTGTCAGCTTTTCGTCGCCGATCTCGCCAACGAGAGTGACTCTGTATATTTTCGACTTTTTATACAGCGGATGTGAGAGAAGGCGACAAAAATCGCCGTCATCGGTCAGTAAAAGAAGCCCCTCGGAGTACATATCGAGGCGACCTATCGGATAAACGCGCCCGTTTATTCCGTGAAGAAGATCGGCAACGGAAAGTCTGCCTATTTCGTCCTTCATCG
>CAZOMK010000064.1:0-9613 GCA_964580615.1 uncultured Lachnospiraceae bacterium
GCCTGACAGCCTTCGGGACGCGAATAATCCTTGACGTTTGAACGTATGAGCGTCGTCTTTCCGTCGCGAATGATGTGCTTGATCCTGTCATAGAATTTTATTGCAGATGTCGCCGCTGACCAGCTCTCGTCCGAAAGCTCGAATATTTCTCCCGAAAGGCAAAGTCTGCCGAGGAAAGCCGACGTGAGCAAATAATTGATCCTGTGGATGTCCGCGTTCGCGCGCAAAACAGCCCAGATCTGACTTTGCTCCGGTCTGATCAAGCGGTGCAGATTGGCGGCTATGAGGGGGATCGACGTACATTCGTGAGCGTCCGAGAAGCTTGCCTGAGAGCAAAGCTCCATCATTGACGGTTCAAGTCTGTGACCGCCGCTTGAGCAGTTTTCGATAACGAGCTCAGGCAGATCGACACGCAGCGAGCGTATAAAGTCGCGGCTTGCCTCGACAGATTGACGTAAAGCCTCGCCGTAGCTTTCGGCTCCGTCTGCGCCCGCACCGATGTTTTCATTGTAATCTATCTTCAAATAACCGAAATCTGCGTCGCGCAACAGTCCCGTCACGCGCTCTTTGAGATAATCCTTGACCCATGTGTCGCGCATATCCCAGAAGCGACGCGCACCGACTGTTACGGGATGATCGTCGCGCTTCAAAAGATGATCGGTCATGTCAAATGCGTATTCGGATTCGGAGCCGACGTTTTCAAGCTCAAACCAAATTCCGGGGATAAGTCTGTGCGATCTGATCATGTCGGCGGCTTCCTTTATGCCGTTCGGAAACAGCTTTTTACTCGGAATCCAATCTCCCGCCGCGTTGAACCAATTGTCGCACTTGTCCGTTTTGTACCAGCCGCAGTCAATAACGAGATAGCGAACTCCGGAGCCGTCAAGACGCTCTGCCGTCTTTGTCAGATTTTCAAGCGTGGGATTGCCCCATGTGGTGCAGTATTCATTGAAAATAACGGGCATATCGCGGTCGATCTTTGCAATGTCGGGGGATTGAGCCTTAACGAGCTTGTCGCAAACGTCATAAATCGAATCGCCTTTGGCAATGACCGCCTTCGGCGTCGTGAAGCTTTCGCCGGGAGCAATGTTTTTCGTCCACGAGCCGTAATCGCGGTCGGCAAGCCCGCCGACAACTGTTACCTCGCGCGTGCGTGTGATGATCTCGATCTGCCAGCTTGACGCGCAGTAAAGCTGAATTCCGACGAATTCGTTTGTCTTTGAATTTTCAAGAACGAGAAAAGGAAACCATTTTCTGACCGGCATAGAGCCGATCTGACCGAATTTTTCGATTCTGAAGCCATGATTTGCCCACGACGGCTCCATGTTGAGCTCCGTCAGATCTTGACTGAGCAGCTTTCCCTCTGCGCTCCAGAATGACGTCGCGCGGTGGATTCTGTCCGCGTTTATTCCGTTGACAGCAAAGCTTGACAAAAGCTCAAGCGTTGCGGTTGAAGTTGTAGTGTTTTCAAATATGCTGTAACATTCGGTAACGTCTCCGGACTTTTTGTGTACCGAGGTGAGCTTGTGACCGTTTTTTCCCTTGAAAACCGTCTCGTTATCGTTTTCGCTTATCTTTTTCATGCTTTTGGCGGATTCTCCGCCCGAAAGCGTTATGCCGTTTCCGAAGCCGTCGTTGTAATTGTCTCCGCGAAGTCGCCATTCGGTATAAAATATCATTGTAAATTCTCCTTTTGGTTAAATTCCGACCGAGTTGATTTTATCTTATCATAACATCTCGCGTCTTTCAATGCGAAAGAGAAATGTAATTGTCGAAATTTTCGAAAAAAATTGAAAAAAGCTATTGACAAAGTGAACGTCAAGTGATATTATAACACAGAAGTTAGCAGACGCTAATTCCTTTTTGCGGAGTCAAGCGTTTGCGATGCTCGCTGACTACGATGTTTCGGAGGTGTGTAATATGACGCTGTTGGAAGCAGTTGAAGGAACAGAATATATCATCCGTAAGATCGAAACAGATGATGAGGAACTTAACTCGTTTCTTTTTTCGCTCGGTTGCTACGAAGGCGAACCGATAACAGTTGTTGCACGTCGCAAAAAAAGCTGTACCGTGTCAATTAAAGACGGAAGATACAGCTTGGACAATCAGCTCGCGGAAGCGATCGTGATCTGATAAACAGAAATCACAGCCGTTACGACGGCTGTTAATTTCAGCCTGACGGTTAGCGTCGGGTAACCGAATCGTCTTTCTAAATTTATTAACATAAATCGGAGGAATCCAAGTATGAGAATTGCCTTGGCAGGTAACCCTAACAGCGGTAAGACTACGATGTACAATGCCCTCACAGGCAGAAACGAAAAAGTCGGAAACTGGGCGGGAGTAACAGTTGAAAAGAAAGAACACCCCATTAAAAAGAGCTTTTACGACGCGCAGGAGGAGCTCATTGCAGTAGACCTTCCCGGTGCTTATTCGATGTCACCGTTTACATCGGAGGAAAGTATCACAAGCGCTTACGTAAAGATCGAGAATCCCGACGCGATCATCAATATCGTTGACGCAACAAACCTTTCGAGAAGCCTTTTCTTTACAACACAGCTTCTTGAACTCGGAATTCCCGTTGTTGTCGCGCTCAATAAGGCGGACATCAACAAGAAAAAAGAAACAAAGATCGACGTCAAAAAGCTTTCCGAAAAGCTTTGCTGCCCCGTAATAGATACAACATCTACAACGGGCGAAGGTCTTAAGGCTGTCGTCGAAGCGGCAGCTTCCTCCGGTAGAACGCAAAAGGCACCTTATGTGCAGGGCGATATCGACCTCAGCGATAAGAATGCGGTAACCGAAGCGGACAAAAAGCGCTTTGATTTCGTAAACGAAATCGTTAAGTCTGTCGAAACAAGAAAGATCCTTACAAAGGATGAGAATTCGGACGATAAGATCGACAGAATACTTACAAACAAATGGCTCGGAATTCCGATATTTGTTGTTGTAATGTTCTTTGTGTTCCAGATCTCTCAGGCATGGGTAGGCCCTTGGATCGCAGAAGGCTATGAATTTGAAAACGGCACGACGATCCCCGGACTTGTTACTCTCATAGATATGTTCAAAGATTGGGTAGCGGGTGCGCTTGAGGGCGGAAACGAATTTCTCGTTTCGCTTCTCACGGAAGGTATCATCGGCGGCGTGAGCGCTGTTGTCGGCTTCCTCCCCCTCGTTATGGTAATGTACTTCCTCATTGCCCTTCTTGAAGACTGCGGATACATGGCTCGTGTTTCCGTTGTTCTTGACCCTATCTTCAAAAAAGTAGGTCTTTCCGGTAAATCCGTTATCCCCTTCGTTATCGGTACGGGCTGTGCTATCCCCGGCGTTATGGCTTGCCGTACGATCAGAAACGAACGTGAACGCAGAGCAACCGCAATGCTCACTCCGTTCATGCCCTGCGGCGCAAAACTTCCCGTTATCTCGCTCTTTGCAGGCGCATTCTTCCCCAAATCCAAATGGGTAGGTACGCTCATGTATTTTGTAGGCATCGTCCTCATCCTTCTCGGCGCACTTCTCATTAACAAAATAACAGGCTACAAAAACAGAAAATCCTTCTTCATTATTGAGCTTCCCGAATATAAATTCCCGAGCTTCTGGAGAGCGTTCAAGTCCATGTGTCAGCGCGGCTGGGCGTACATTGTAAAAGCGGGAACAATCATTCTTCTCTGCAATGCGGTAGTATATGTAATGCAGTCCTTTGACTGGAGCTTCCACCTCGTTGAAGAAGGCGCTGAAAGCTCGTCCATCCTCGCAACCATCGCAACTCCCATAGCCGCTCTTATCGTACCCATTATCGGTATTTCCGCATGGCAGATGGCAGCTGCCGCTGTTACCGGCTTCATCGCAAAAGAAAACGTTGTCGGCACACTCGCAGTATGCTACGGTATCTCCAACCTCTTTGACCTTGATGAGCTTGCAATGATCGAAGGCTCCGAAGCAACCGTTGCCGCAACATTCGGTATCACATCCGTTGCAGCCCTCGCTTACCTTATGTTTAACCTCTTTACGCCTCCTTGCTTTGCCGCAATCGGCGCAATGAACTCCGAAATGAAGTCCTCTAAGTGGCTCTGGGGCGGCATCGGTCTCCAGATCGGCGTAGGATATACTATCGGCTATCTCGTTTATACAGTCGGCACCCTCATCACAGCTCCCGCAACTCTCAACGTTGGTGCCGCTATCGGCGGGGGATGCGCTGTTCTCGTCTTTGCTCTTATTCTTACCGCACTTTGCATCAATTCCGATAAGAAAGTCAAAGCCGAATACGCACTCCACTCCGCAAACTGATTTGATAAAAGGAGATCTTTATGGGAACCGTTGATTATGTAATTATTGCCGTTATCGTGTTGATTATCGGCAGTGCGTCCGCTTATATCATAAAAGTAAAAAAGAGCGGGAAAAAGTGCATCGGCTGTCCCGACGGCTGCTCCTGCTCATCAAATAAAAACGCATCCGCTTGTTCGGGCAATTGCTCATCCTGCAACGGTTGCGGACATTCGTGAATCTGCGATATTGGCGCTTAAACGCAGAACATATATCGAAAATCTATACAGCTTTATCCTCCAACCATAGGCTGAAAGAAAAAAGACCGCACAAAACGGTCTTTTTTCTGTTGGTTTCTTTAACTTTATAAAATATTTTGTTTTTGTATTGACTTTTGTTGAAATATATCGTATATTGATAACAATAAATAACTTTTCAAGGAGTGTCAACTATGCATTTTTGCAGCAATTGCGGAACACAGATTGATGATAACATTCAGTTTTGCCCTTCGTGCGGCTCCAAACAGATCCGTGTGGATGAGCCTCAGCAGACAAGCCGTCCGGAATATCAGCCTCCGGTAAATAATGCTCGTATTTCCGATTGGGACGGTTCCGTTCTCGATACGATCGTAAACTCCATTATTGCCGGCCTTATAATTACATTTACTTGCGGAATCGCAACGCCGTGGGCAATTTGTTATATTTATAAGTTCGTTATCAGCCATGTTATCGTTGACGGCAAGAGATTGAAGTTCGACGGTACGGGCGGAGCACTGTTCGCAAATTGGATAAAATGGTTTATTCTTATCCTCATTACTTGCGGCATTTACAGCTTTTGGGTAACTCCCAGACTTTACAAGTGGATAGCGGGCAATACTCATTTTGAATAATCATAAAACGGTACGGTTCATCCGTACCGTTTCTGTTAAAGGTAGAATCGGATGAATTCGGAAGAAAAGGCGCGTGCTAAACGCATTATTGTAAAGGCAATATCAATTTTAACTCTCGGAGCGGCTTATTATGTAATAATCAGAATAGTCGGCAGGGGTATTTATTGCCCGATAAAGGCGATCACGGGGAAGTATTGCCCCGGTTGCGGTGTCACAAGAATGTGCATGGCGCTTATTTCCGGCGATTTTGCCTCGGCAGTGCGCTACAATCTGCTTTTGATGACGTTGATCCCCGTTTTTGCCGTGTTCGGAACAAGACGTGCCGTGATCTATGTAAAAACAGGGAACAGCGATCCCGATAAAATCGAGACGGTCGTGATTTTTATCGTTTTTATCGCCACTGTCGCGTTCTGGATATTGCGAAATACAGAATCCTTTGCTTTCCTCGCACCGATTTGATTCTCAAAATCGGAATAATGAGGAAATCACAATGAATCCGTACGAAATCGCAGAGTCAAAAGATTCTGCGATTTTCACATCTTGAACATACGTAAATAAAAAGGTGGGATATGAATGAGAGAAGAAAATATTGCTGCAATTGAAAGAGTAAAGGAAATTCTTTTAAGCGCAGAGCACGCAGTTTTTTTCGGTGGCGCGGGGGTATCCACGGACAGCGGCATTCCTGATTTTCGCGGAAATGGTGGATTGTATGATTCCGAAAAAGAATCGAATGAATATTATTTAAGTAAACAATGCTTGGCTTGTGACCCTCATAAATTTTTTGAGTTTTTCAAAAACAATATGGTGTTCGAAAATGCCGAGCCTAATGATACTCACAGAGCGTTGGCCGACTTGGAAAATCGCGGTATAATAAAAGCTGTGATTACGCAAAACATAGATGGACTTCATCAAAAGGCGGGCAGTAAACGTGTAATTGAACTCCATGGTACGGCCAATCGATACTATTGTATAAAATGTGGAAAAGTGTATGGCAGTGATATACTGTTTGAGCAGGGGCAAGTTCCTCATTGTGATGTATGTGGCGCTCTTGTAAGACCTGATGTAACACTCTATGGCGAATCTTTAGACGGCTTTAACTACGCTGATGCAGAGGAAGAAATCACCATGGCCGACGTACTCATAGTTGGCGGGGCCTCATTGGCAGTTAATCCCGCAGCTTATTTGATAGATGTGTTTCAAGGCGATCACTTGATTATAATTAATTATTCCCCAACTCCGTATGATGGCTTGGCTGAGTATGTTATTAGGGATTCTATATCGGATGTCTTCAATATTTTGGCGGAAGAATAATTATTTTGTGAAGGAAATTTCTTGTCTGGAAAGCACCGGAACACGCTTTTTCTGCGAAAGCATATATAAAAATCCGAAACCTTCGCCTGACGGCTTTGGGTTCGGATTTCTTCTGCTGTAAATGGACGATAAAAAGATATTTTTGGGGAGCTCTCGTATGGACATAAATCCATGTGGATTATAGATCCTTAAAACGCGTCTCAGACATTACATTTATATAATCCTCATCATACTTATGGATCGAACGGAAAGTTCCTTCGTCAAGACCGGTGATACTGCCGGGTTTACCGAGGATAACGACGATCCTGACATATTCTTTTGTTGGAGCAAGGCTTATAATCGGCTCTCGTGTTCCATGCGTTCTGCCGGCTATACGGGGCAAAATCGGTAACTGCTCCCATTCAATCGTGTTATTTTTACAATGAATAACAGAATGTTTATTTGCACGCTTGCGAGTAAAATATATCTCGTATTTTTTGTTATCATCTTCAAATTTTACGAGCCCGACTTTATCCATAAACCAATCTTTAGGTGCTTGCTTTTTCAATACTGTAAAACGAGTATAGATATTACCCATTGTTCTTCTCCTAAGTTAGATTATACAATCGTAATCATAAGTAACAGATTTATTATCGTATCGTCAACACGAATAAGCTCGTTTGAAGAATTGCAAAACAGAGAACCGGTAGCTGTTTTCGCGAAACATCTTCAAGTAAGAGGACTTTGCAGTAAAAGAATAATGCCATTTGATGACGTCGATTAACTTCCGCAAACGGCGAATTCAGTAAAAAAGCCAAGTCGAATTTCGACTTGGCTTTTTTCTTAATGCGGGTAACAGGACTTGAACCTGCACGAAGTCGCCCCCACTAGAACCTGAATCTAGCGCGTCTGCCAATTCCGCCATACCCGCATATTAAACAGTGCTTTTGCAGTCAAGCACTTGATTATTATACTACACAAACCTTTCGTTTGTAAAGTCTTTTTGCAAAAAAAGTTTCATCAATATTTGATTATGTCAACTCAAGTGCCGATTGCATACAATGTAAGCACAGACTTATTTGTGAAAGGCGGAGCTTTTTGTGAAGATAAACGGTGCTATCAAGCGAAACGGAGCGGAGGGCTATTTTGCCGCGTCCAATACACGTCGCGGATTTTATTCTCTTTATGATGAAATTTATTCGGAACGCGAGCTCGAACAAGTTTTTATAATCAAAGGCGGGCCCGGAACTGGGAAAAGCACTATGATGGATCGAATTGCGGAGCGCGCCTCTTGTGAAAAAATGCATACGGAGATATATCTTTGCTCATCGGCGCCGGATTCTATCGACGGAATCATTATAAACGAGCTTGGTGTGGCAGTACTTGACGGGACAGCGCCACACACGCGCGATCCCGCATATCCCGGAGTATGCGGGGAGACAGTCGATCTGAGCAGATTTTGGGACAGCGACAAACTGCGCGCATCGCGCGAGGAGGTGACGGGACTTATCCAATACAAAGCGGCGGCGTATCAACGTGCGTACAGATACCTTTCTGCATCGGGAGAAGCATACGAGGACGTTGTTTTTGGCGCGGAAAAGTTTTTTTGTCGTGAAAAGGCGGAAAAAGCCGCAAAGCGTCTGCTTGATAAGCACAGGCTGACGCAAAGGGACTGCCGCGTATCGACGAAGCGTAAGTTTGTCGGCGCTGTTTCAACGTCGGGGGAATGCCTTCTTGACACATTTGAAAGAAAAGCGAAAAAAATCTGTCTCGTCAATGAAATGTACGGCGCACAGACGCTTTTTATCGACATTTTGAAAAACGAAGGCGAGAAGCGCGGACTGAAAATGACAGTTGTGCCGGATCCCGTCGCGCCCGAATACACAAACGGTATCTTTTTCGAGGATAACGGACTGTACGTTACCTCGAAAAAGGCAAGCGAGCTTGATGCGGACGTTATAAACATGAAAAGATTTGTTGACAAAACCGTCATTTCGCTCAATCGCGCAAAGGAGCGGATGAGCGAAAAAATGAAGTCTGTTTTACTTGATGAAGCACTCAGTTCTCTCGCAGAAGCAGGCAGCTTTCATGCACAAACAGAGCAAATATACGGCTGTGCGATGAATTTTGACGGAGTGCAGAGCACGACGGAGAAATTGATCTCGCGCATATTCGGATAAGTCGCACGTCATGGCGTCAAAACAGATCGCCGCGGTAAAAAAAGAAACCTCTTTTGTCTTTGCGGACAAAAGAGGTTTTTTCGTACAAAAATTATACGTTAAATCTGAAAAGAACGACGTCCCCGTCCTCCATAACGTACTCCTTACCCTCACTGCGGATAAGACCGCGTTCCTTTGCCGCTGTCATTGAACCGCATTCCTTGAGTGCGTCAAACGAGACGATCTCCGCGCGAATGAAGCCTCTCTCAAAGTCGGAATGGATCTTTCCTGCCGCCGCTGGAGCCTTGGTGTCTTTTTTGATCGTCCATGCACGAACCTCCTTCGGTCCGGCTGTGAGATAGCTTATAAGTCCGAGCAGGGAATAACTTTTCTTGATCAAACGGTCAAGTCCGCTTTCCTTTATTCCGAGATCCTCCAAAAACATTTCTCTGTCGTCCTTGTCAAGACCTGCGATCTCGGCTTCGATCTCGGCGCAAACGGGAATGATCTCCGAGCCCTCGGATTCTGCATATTCGGAAAGTGCGATGTAGCCCTTGTTTTGCTCGTACGCACCGCCGACGGAAGCCTCATCTATGTTCGCCGCGTAAATAACGGGCTTGAGGGTGAGCAGAGAAACCTCGGATATGAGCAGACGCTCATCGTCTGTCATTTCCATTGAACGCATTGTTTTTCCGTCCGAAAGATGAGCGAGCGCTCTTTCGTAAAATTCAACGGCAGATGCAAGAGACTTGTCGCCTTTCATGAGCTTTTTTGTCCTGTCGATCTTGTGCTCAAGCGTTTCGACATCGGCAAAAATAAGCTCAAGATTGATCGTTTCAAGGTCTCTGAGCGGGTCAACGGAGCCGTCAACATGGATTATATCATCATTGTCAAAGCATCTTACAACGTGAAGTATTGCGTCACAGTCGCGAATGTGAGAGAGGAACTTGTTTCCGAGACCTTCGCCGCGGGAAGCGCCGCGAACGAGACCTGCAATATCGACAAATTCAATGAC
>CAZOMK010000065.1:0-9559 GCA_964580615.1 uncultured Lachnospiraceae bacterium
CGTGGCAGGTGCCCGTGCGCCGATATGACGCGATCGTTGTCGGATCGGGCGCGGCAGGCTTCGGATGCGCGTATGCGCTTTTTGAGGAGGGCGTGCCGACGGACAAGCTCGCAATAATAAGCGAAGGCAGAATGATGGGTACGTCACGCAACACGGGAAGCGACAAGCAGACGTATTATAAGCTCGCGTCAAACGACAGCGCCGCGGCTATGGCGAAGGATATGCTTGAAGCCGGCTCGATGCACGGCGATCTTGCCTACGTCGAAGCCGTCAATTCACTTCGCGGATTCCACCGTCTCACGACGATGGGAGTTCCGTTTCCTCACGATGAATACGGAAATTATACGGGCTATCGCACCGATCACGACACGGCGGGACGTGCGACGTCCTGCGGCCCGCTTACGTCAAAGTATATGACGGAAGCGCTTGAGCGTGAGACAACGGCGAAAAACATTCCGTTTTACGACAGAACGCGCGCCGTTCGGATCTTAACGCATAACGGCTATGTAAACGGCGTGCTTACGATCTCGGAAAATGATGTTTCGAGCGATAACGAGTTCGGATATGCCGTCTTTGAAACCCAAAATATTGTCTTGGCGGTCGGAGGCCCGTCCGCCATCTACGAGGCAACTGTTTACCCCGAAAGTCAGACCTGTGCGCTCGGACTTGCGTTTGAGGCGGGAGCGGAGGGCGCCAACCTTACCGAAAGTCAGTACGGGCTTGCGTCCGTCGCGCCGAGATGGAACGTTTCGGGAAGCTATCAGCAGGTCATACCGCGATATATTTCGACTGACGAAAACGGAGGTAATGTGCGTGAATTTCTCTCGGATTACATTGATTCTCCGCGTGCGGTGCTTGAGTCGATCTTCAAAAAAGGCTACGAATGGCCGTTCTCTCCGGCACGCGTAAAGTCTGCTTCGGGATATCTTTCGTCTGTTGTCGATCTTGCCGTTTTCTCGGAAAAATGCAAGGGAAGACGAGCGTTTCTTGACTTTTTGCATAACCCGTCCGAGCTGAACGTCAACGGAAAAACGGAGCTTGCCGCCGCGGGTGACGAGGCGTATTCGTATCTTGTCAATTGCGGCGCAACAGGCGAGACCCCGATAGAAAGACTTGCCGAAATGAACAAGCCCGCAATCGAGCTTTATGCCTCGTTCGGCGTCGATCTTTATTCGGAGCCGCTTGAAATAGCTGTTTGCGCCCAGCACTGCAACGGCGGCGTCGCAATAGACAAATGGTACGAAAGCGACGTCGGCGGACTGTTCGTTATCGGTGAAGCCGCAGGCGTTTTCGGCGTACAGCGTCCGGGCGGATCCGCACTGAATTCGACTCAGGTGGGCGGCATACGCGCTGCCGAAATGATAGCGCACAGACTTGAGAAAAAACAAAATATTGACCTGTATTCCGTCTGCGGCGAGGAGGTAACCTTGTTCGGTGACGGGGATGATGCTTTGACTTTTGAGGAGGTTTATTCAAAGCGTATGAGCTTCGCCCGTCGTTTGACGGAGTCGTGCTCGTTTTTGCGCCGCCCGACGGAGCTTGCGGCGCTTTTGAGCGACGTAAAAGCAGAGCTTTCCGCTTTCTCACGCTATAAAGTTTGCAATGAACGCTCGCTTCGTGAGCTGTACATATATCGCGACGTGCTTTTGACCCAGCTCATGATGCTGAACGCCGTTCATTCCTACATTAACGCAGGCGGATCGTCGCGCGGATCGTATCTTATAACGGACGAAGCAACCTCCGATATACTTTCGGGCACACCGCCCGTGACGGATACGGCCTTTTCGTCAAAGGTAATCAAGACGAAGCTTGTACCAAACGGCAAATTTGACGCCGAGACTTATTTCGAAGCGGTACGTCCCGTGCCGGAAACGGCGTATTGGTTCGAAAAGGTCTATAACGCGTACAGAAACGGCGAAATATTCGATAACTGAAACGATACTCAAAAACTAATATACGGAGAATAACGAAATGTCGGAAAATATTGATAACAAAAGCATGACGCTTGAAAACGCATATCAGATATTCAAAGATGCCGTTTGCGAAGTCGAAAAGGTTATAGTCGGAAAGCATAACGAGACTGTGCTTTTGCTTGCCGCTGTTCTTGCGGGCGGTCACGTTTTGATCGAGGACGTGCCAGGCGTCGGAAAAACAACGCTCGCGTCCGCGATATCACGTGCGATCGGACTGTCGTTCAACAGAATACAGTTCACGCCCGATGTCCTTGCCGCCGATATAACGGGCTTCAATATCTACAACAGAAAAACGGAAAGCTTTGAAATGCGCGAGGGACTTGTCATGTGCAATCTTCTCCTCGCGGACGAGATCAACAGAGCCTCGCCGAAAACTCAGTCGGCGCTTCTCGAAGCGATGGAGGAGGGACGCGTGACTGTTGACGGCGTAACATACGTTATTCCGGAGCCGTTTACGGTCGTTGCAACTCAGAACCCGACAGGATACGTCGGAACATATCCGCTCCCCGAAGCACAGCTCGACAGATTTATGATAAAGCTTACGATGGGATATCCGTCTCAGTCGGAGGAAATAGCCATAATCAAAGACAGAAAGGGGCAAAATCCCATCGAGAATATCACTCCCGTCGCAGATGCGGATGCGATCCGTTCGATCAGACGTGTTGTCAGCGATGTCAAAACAGATCCGAAGATATTGAAATATATAGTTTCGCTTGTTTCCGCAACAAGAAATCATAAGTCGGTCAGACTCGGCGCGAGCCCGCGTGCATCCGTCGCAATGATGAAGCTGTCGCAGGCGTTTGCATTTACGCGCGGACGCAATTACGTTATTCCCGACGATGTTGCCGCTGTTTTCAAGTATGCGGTCGCACATCGTCTCGTTCTGAATCAGGACGCAAGACTGAACAAGATAACGGCAGACGATATTCTGACCAAAATAAGACGGTCGGTTGAGGTGCCGTACATAAACGAGCGCGAGCTTAAAGAAAACTCGGCTGAATAATAAATGCTATGAAAAAACGCGATATAAAGCCGCAACGATCGTTTTCGTTCGGAAAAGTCTTTTATGCTTATTTGCTGTTGCTTTTGTTTGCGATAATTTTCACGCAGGCGCTCAGATCGTCTGTTTCCGCTGTGTTTTTCTGGTTTACATTGCTGTTGCCGTTTGCTATGCTTGCGGAGCTGTTTATATCGCGGGAGGCCGTTGCCGTTTATCTTGCTGGAGACGAAAAAACAGCGCAAAAAAACGAGCCGACGGAATATGAATTCACAGTTTGGAATTCGTCCCTGTTGCCGCTTCCGTACGTAGAGGCGATTATTTCCGTGCCGTTGTCAACGGGCGTGAAATCGGTCGAGAAGCATATCGAATTTTCGATTTTGCCTAAGGGACGGTATGTTTTTTCGAATTCCGTTGTGTTCAAGTACAGGGGCAAATATATCGTCGGTGTCGGCGATATATATGTAACCGACGCGCTCGGCTTTTACAGAATAAAGAAAAGCGTTAATGCTTACGAAAGCATTTTTGTTATGCCGCGCAAATGCGGCTTTGATCGTGACTGCGTCAACTCACCGTCGGATCTGCCGTCGGAGAGTCAGCTTGTCGTAAACGGCAACGAATCAAGCGAGCTGAACCGTATTCGCGAGTACCGTTACGGAGATTCGCTGAAGCGTGTGCATTGGAAGCTGTCGTCGAAAATGTCTGAGCTTCAAGTGAATGAATACAAGCCGAATTCTGGGCGAAACGTGTTTGTCTTTTGCGATTATTCCGCGTTGCCGGATGGTGACGCGCCTGCCGAAGCTGACAAGAGCGGCACGAAAAAGCATACCGAATCAAAGAAAAAACGTACAGTAAAGCTTAAGCTTGTCAAAAAAGCGGATTCAAGTAAGCTTTCGACGTCGGAAAAGCTGAACGCCGCAAAAGAAGCGGCGTCATCGCGCGCAGCAGCCGCGGCATTGACGGAAAAAGCAAGGCGCGAGCTCAATTCGGAGCTTCTCGAAGAAGCTGTCGATATGCAAACGAACGACGAAAACGAAGCTTTGAGTAAGGCGGTCGCGCCGTCGTCGGCGGAATATTTCCGCGGCGCAACAGAGCTGAAGCCGGAATTCAAGGATGACATGAATGCATTTGTGTCGGACGGTGTTTCCGAGCTTACGATCGCCGCTGTTTTGCATGAGCTTGAAATGAAAAACACCGTCAAGCTCATGTGGTTCGATTCGCGAACAAAGCTCGGCTTTTCAAGCTATACTCTTGAGTCGTATGACGATTTTGACCGTATCTTCAAAAATTTTGCGACAGCGCCCGTTGCCGACTCGGAATTAAGCGTCACGCGACTTGCGGAGCTTGTGGACAGCGCGGACGATCCGTCCTTTATATTCGTGACGGCTCGTGCCGAGCTTTCCAACGTGTCCGATTTCGTCGAGGTCAGTAACGGAGCCGGTGCGGAGGCTGTTGAAATACTGTTCTTTAACCCCAAGGAACGCTATGCCTCGCTGCAGCTTAGAATCGAATATACTGAATTCCTTCGTTCGAGGTTTGAAGAATCGAACATTACCTTGACGGAGGCGCGAATAAATTAAAGCGTCCAAAACAGACAGAAAAGGGAAAAGTCAGATGAAAAAAGAAAAAGCATCTCGCTCCCGTACCGAAAAAAACAATAATTTGAAGCAGACGTACATATCAATGCTGCCGAATACGCAGAGGCATTCGTCGGTGTCTGTAGTCGTCGGAATGATCTGCCGCGGACTTGTTGCGGCGGCTCTTGTTTTTGCGCTCGTTTTGTTTTTTGCCGACGCAATGCTCATAGTCGAGGAGACTGTGCCTTTTGAGACTGTATTGTGGACGTCCGCCGTGTTTACGGCACTGATCGAAGCGATGTGTATCAACAAATATGCACGCGCGACGGGCTTTGTTATCATTCCGTCCGGCTTTGCGGTATGGGCGACGATGTTTGCGGAATACAGTCCGATCGAATACCTTGTAAGAATGATCACGCTTTTTGTCAATACAGTCATTGACAGAGTTGCCTTTGCGGGACTTTCGGAGCTCAAGCTTTACAGGCTCGATGAAAATTATCTGTTTTGCGACGCGTATATGCTTATAAAAGCGGCGCTTGCGCTTTTTACGCTTTTGATCGCCGCTGTCACCGTACCCGCTATTGTCAAAAAGGTTAAGCTTGTGCGGCTTGCCGCTGTCGGTGCTTTGATCATCGTTCCGATCGTCTCGTATAATATCATGCGGGACAATTGGGGCTTTTCAATGCTTGTCGTCTCATACTGCGCCGTCATCGCGCTTCGAAATTATGAGAAACACTATTTGAGCACAAATAAAAGCGCGACTGTTTGTACCGATATGTCAGAGCTGTCGGAGGCGCTTGAGTCACACGCGGAGCTTGACGGTGAGGCGCCGAAACGTCGCGAAAAGCGGAAAAAGCAGACTAAAAAGAGTGACCTTGACGAGCTCTCGAGGCTTGAAACACGCGCTGACAAACGCAAACGACTCAAGTCGGAGAGGGCGGCGGCAAAGGCGGCTGAAAAAGCAAATAAAAAGCTGAAAAAAGAAAGCGGGAAAAGCATCTCGGAAGGAGATGCGATCGCAAATGCGGCGCTTGGCGGGCCTGTCGGTGCGGCGGTGCTTGTCGTGATGCTCATGCTGATCCTTTTGCCGACGGTCTTGATTTCGGACTATACTGTCGGAATCCCATATATCGGAGACGTAGTCGGGCACGCGCGCCTTTACGTGACGGCGGCGCTGTCCGGAAACGAGATAGACCTTAACGAAGCGGACGCGACATCTTCGCTCAGAGATGTTTCCGTCAAATATCTGGAATACCAAGAGATTATCGTTGCGACAGTGGAGGCTCCGTATAATACGCCCGTGTATCTGCGTAATTGGATCGGCATTGATTATTTTGAAAACAAGTGGCACACGGCGGAGATCAACGATGTTAAGGCATACAGGGAGAGCTTCGGCGACGATTTTACGCCGGAGCTGATAAGCGAAAGCTTTTGGAGGACTGTCAACCCGAAATTCGATCTTTTTGTCGATACATCCGGGTATAAGAACAATATCACGCACGGATTTATAACGGAGCGCGTGAACATAACGAAAGCGTCCGGAGCAGGCGTACTGCTGTACGTTCCGTCGTTTGCGCTTCCGTCTGCGGGAATAAGACGATATAACTCGCTTGAAAGCTCGTTTTTGCCGTATGAAATATATTACGACGGAATATGGACGTCGAAATTTTTCATCGGCGGAACGAAATATTCGACTGTTTCGAACGTAACGAGCATGAAGCATCCCGACGTCGGCAAGACGCTTGTCAACGACATTGACTATTATAATCGCTCGATGACGTATATAAAGAACGAGGCGGACGCCGCAATCAAGGACGGAAGCGCCGAAACGCTCGTCAAAACGTATGAATCGGAGCTTGAAAGGCTGGGGATTTCATACAGCGGCGAGTCGATCCTTTACCGTTACTGCTTTGAAATGACAGACGAGGAGCGCAAGGCGCTTATCGCGGCGGACGAGCTTGAAGAAAAGTACGGAGCTTACGTCCGCGATTCGTATATGCAGACAGATCCGGAGGATCGCGCGGAGCTTAAGCAGCTTGCGATCAATATTTTGCAAGATGCGTGCGATAACGGCGCGTTTAACGGTAGATTGCCCTTTACTGTTATGAAAAATATCGGCGGTGAGCATTATGATGACGACTTTTACGAGCAGTATTATCATGAGATCGCGCTTGTTTTGATAAAATATTTGACGGATAACATCGAATATCGCATCGAAGCGGGGGATGAAGCCGAGACCGAGACAGTCAGTGACGAAAACGACGATTCGGAGACGACAAAAACAGCGCTTCTTGAATTTTTGACTGAAACAAAGCAGGGATATTGCGTTCAATATGCATCTGCTCTGACAATGATGCTCCGATCGCTCGGAATCCCCGCAAGATATTGTGAGGGCTTCCTTGCGACCGAATATTCAACGGATTTTTACGGTAACGACGATCCGATGACGCGTTATAAATGCAATGTTTACGACAGCGACGCCCACGCTTGGGTCGAGATTTATTACGAAGCTCTCGGCTGGGTGCAGTACGAGGCTACGACGCCGTTCGTTGCGGCGATGTACGAAAGCTCGAAGTCGGATATCAACAATGACGTGACAGAGGTGCCGATAAAGGATCCGTCCGACACGACGCCGGAATCGCCAGAAACGGACTCGGAAAAGCCGGACGACGTTGTTCCGTCAACGTCTGAGACAGACCTCAAACGCGTGCTCGTTTCGGCTGCTTTGATATCGGCAATGATTTTGATTGTCGGCGGCGCGATGATCGTAATTCGCTTTTTCGTGCGCGCAAACAAACGGATCAAGAAAAGAAATTTGCTTATAAATTTTGCGTCTGACGAGAGTAACGAATATTCATCCGATGAGGAAATGCGTAAAGCCGCCGTCGATGTTATAGGTGAAATTTTCGCGGTGTATAAGGTCATTGAGCTTTTGCCCGACGCGGGTGAGCTGCCGAATGAATATGTCGCGAGACTGACAGAGACGATAGGAGATGCCTCTCGGATCGGTGCTGACGTTGTGTTTAAGGCAATCGAAAAAGAGAAGTTCGGCTACGGTATGTCTCGACGTGAGCTTGCCGTTGTCGCAAGCTACTGCTCCGAGCTTATAGCGTCCGTATACGACGGACTCGGCAGATTCGATCGCATCCGCATGAAATACCGCCGATAGTTTTGATTCAGCTTAACAAAAAAGCCGTATGCGCCTTTGGCGCATACGGCTTTTTTTCTGTCAGATCTTGTATTTTTCGAGATATGAATCGTAGATGTCGTTGAAATATTTGTTTCCGTGACGGACGTCGTTGAGATACTTGTGTGTGTCGAAGGAGTCGTGTGCGATCTCGATTATAGAAACGGCTATGTTTGAGCAGTGATCCGAAATTCTCGCGCAGTTGTTGAGAAGATCGGTCAAGATGAAGCCGAGCTCGATAGAGCACTGACCCTGCTGCAAGCGCTTGATGTGACGTCCTTTCATCGTTGCGACGATTGCGTCAACCACCTGCTCAAGCGGCTCGACCTTCGTTGCTTCGACGGGAGAATTGTGCTCGTAAGCGGAGATGGTGATCTCGATTATCTCGCGAACAGCTTCGATCAGCACGCGTATCTCCGAATTTGCAACGTCGGAGAATGCGATCTTCTTTTCGTAAAGCTCCTTTGAGACCTTGAGTAGACCGACGGCATGGTCGCCGAGACGTTCGAAATCGCCGATCGAGTGGAGCATTTTCGAAACTCTGTGAGAGTCGGCGTCCGAAAGCTTTTGAGACGAAAGCTTGACAAGCGTTGTTCCGAGCTTGTCCTCATATTTGTCAAGCATATTTTCGAATTCATTGATCTTTTTGTCCGCGGTGATGCTGTATCCGCTTATGCTGTCAAGCGCGGTGTTGAGCGATTCGGACGCGATATGTGCCATTTTCGAGGTTGCGTTGTCGCATTCGTTGATCGCGATCGAGGGAGTTGCGATGAGTCTTTCGTCGATAAGCTCTGTTTTTTCAAGCTCGTCGCTGTTTTTGTCGCGGAGGATGGTGTTCGCACATTTAACGAGCTGCTTTGAGAACGGGAAGAGAACGACCGTCGTCGCCACGTTAAAGACGCTGTGTACAAGTGCGATCGCGCCGGAGCTTATCGGCTGATTTGAAAACGCAATATCAAACGCCGCGTCCGCGATGAGATAGAGCGAGAGGAAAATAACAGTGCCGATCACGTTGAAAAGGATATGTATTACGGCAACTTTTTTTGCGTTTTTGTTTACGCCGATGGAGGAAATGAGAGCTGTCACGCAGGTGCCGATGTTTTGTCCCATGATTATCGGTATCGCCATACCGTAGGTGATGTTTCCCGTAAGCGAGAGGGCTTGAAGAATACCGATGGAGGCGGCGGAGGCTTGGATGACAGCCGTGATGACGGCTCCCGTCAGAACGCCGAGGATCGGATTGTTGAAGGCTGTTAAAATGTCGGCAAATTCGGGCATATCCGCGAGCGGACTTACAGCGTCGCTCATCTGCTTCATGCCGTACATAAGAACTGCAAAGCCGACGAGGATCGAGCCGATGTCGTGCTTTTTGGTGTCCTTGGACATCATTATCATGATGATGCCGACCAAGGCGAATATCAGCGAGAAGTTTTCGGGCTTGAGCATTTTCAGCCAGAAGTTACCCGTTTCGAGACCGACGAGAGAGAGAAGCCATGCTGTGAGCGTCGTGCCTATGTTGGAGCCCATGATGACTCCCGCAGATTGATCTATCGCCATTATGCCGGAGTTAACGAGACCGACAAGCATGACTGTCGTTGCGGATGAGGACTGGATGGCTATTGTGATTCCGGCACCCAAGATCAAGCTTTTGAAGGGATTTGAGGTCATTTTTTTCAAAAGCTGCTGGAGCTTGCTTCCTGCCATTCGTTCGAGTCCGCCCGACATGACGTGCATACCGTAAAGGAAGAAGGCAAGTCCGCCGGCGAGACGAATAAGGTTAAATATGTCCATAATAAAAGCGTATCCTTATTAAATTGAATATAAA
>CAZOMK010000066.1:0-9026 GCA_964580615.1 uncultured Lachnospiraceae bacterium
TATGCCGCAGACCTCGCTTGCGATTCTCTTGTTTCTCGCAAACAATCCCGACACCCCGACAGCGAAGGATATCGTCCGTCTCAGAGCGATAAAAGCAAATCTCGTGTCGCTTCACGTTGCCAAGCTCGTGCACGACGGATACCTCGAACGCAAGTCCGTTTTCGGGGACAGACGAAAGGTCCTCCTTTCCTGCACACCCAAAGCCTCCGCAATCATCAAGCGCGGACGTGAATATCAGTCTAAATTTATCGAAAGCATAACAAGGGGACTGAGCGATGCTGAGCTTTCAAGCGCAAAGGCCTGCATCTGCCGTCTGATCGAAAATGCCGTTGATCTTACGCCGCCGGCTCCTGACGCGCTTTGATATTTCGTCAAGAACCGACTTTTTAAGACAATTGACTAAACTGTATTTTGCGTTTGCATAAAATATACTTACAATAAAGGAGACCGATATGAAAGCTTTTATTAAAAAAATATCCGAATTTATTATTGCAATTTCAATCGCCGCCGCCATCGTGCTTGTTGCCATCGGATGCGCCATAATCGCCGTCCCGGAGCTTTTGCCGACCATACTCGTCTACGGAATCGGCATCGGATGCGTGCTTTTGGGCATAACTCTCATACTTTCCTTTCTGCGCTCCGCGGCTGAGAGCAGAACCCAAAAAATCGAGCAATAACTGAATTTTTAGACTTTTCTACTACGAGTAGAGAAGCCTACTGTTCGTCTCTACCGGTAGAATTCTATCTGTATACCTTAGAAAACCCACGGTAGGTTGAATTTTTTTAGTAAAGCTGTATAATTAAAATCGCATCGCAGCTTTCAAACGGAGAATATAACATGAACATTATGTTTTGCGGCGACAGCGGCATAGCAAACGGCGTCCTTTTATCGACGCTGTCAATCATCAAGCACGTTTCCTCGCCCATCCAATTTTACATTCTTACCATTGACTGCAAAACCGAGGAAAAGCAATATATGCCGTTGCCGAAAAGCTTTGCGGAAATGCTCGACGCAATCGTAAAGGACAAAAATCCTTCAAGCTCTGTCACACTTTTTGACTTAACCGAAGCTTTCGAACGAGAAGTCCCGAAAGCAAATATGTCAACCTCGTTCACGCCGCCCTGTATGCTCAGGCTTTTCGCCGATGACGTTGACGAGCTTCCCGACAAGCTTCTTTATCTCGACACGGACGTCATGTGCAGAGGAGACTTCTCAGAATTTTACGATCGCGACATAAGCGAATATGAGCTTGCCGGCGTGCTTGACTATTACGGTCAGTGGTTCTTCCGGCGCGAGCCCTTCAAGCGCGATTATCTCAACTCCGGCGTTTTGCTTTTGAACATGAAAACGATCCGTCAAACGAAGCTATTCGAGCGTGCGAGAGAGATGTGCCGAACAAAAAAAATGTTTATGCCGGATCAGTCGGCGCTTAACAAGCTCGCAAGCAAAAAATGCTTCGTCGAAAGAAAATACAACGAGCAGCGAAGGATGAAAAACGACACGGTATTTCGCCATTTTACAACACATTTCAGCCTCGTCCCAATCCTTCACGCCGTCAAGGTTAAGCCGTGGCAAACCGAAAAGCTTCACAAAACGCTGAAAATATATGAGTTTGACGACATCCTGCAAGACTCCGAAAGGCTGATGCAAGAATATCAAAGGAGCAAATTACATGAATAACAAAGTACAAATTTTCTTCACCGCAGACGAATCCTATGCCCCGTTCTTGGCAACCGCGATCAACTCTCTTATCAAAAATACATCTCCCGACCGCGAATATGCGATAACGGTGCTTCACGAGGAAATTTCTTCGGAAAGCATGTCTAAAATACTCGCACTCGCAACGGAAAACACAGAAATAAGCTTCATCCCCATGACAACGGGACTTGAAGCGATAACAGACAAAATGTCAAATCGCCTGCGTTGCGATTACTTTACATTAACAATATATTTCCGTCTCTTCATCCCCGATATGTTCCCCGACATTGATAAATGCGTCTATATCGACAGCGACGTAGTGCTCAATTCCGACATTGCAGAGCTTTACGATATCGAACTCGGCGACAAGCTTTTCGGAGCGTGTGCCGACAAATCAGTCTCGGACGTGCCGGAGCTTGCGGCGTACATGGAAAAGGCTATCGGCGTTGACAGATACAGCTACGTTAATTCGGGAGTTTTGCTCATGAACGCGAAAAAGCTCCGCGAGGACGGCTTCAAGGATCACTTCCTCAACCTCCTCAAAACGGAAGCCTTCGACTGCATCGCACCCGATCAGGATTATATAAACGCAATCGCAAAGAATCGTATTCTTCATCTGCCCGACGCGTGGGACACAATGCCAAACGACAACGCTCCCGAAGCAACTTCACCGAAGCTGATCCACTATAATCTCTTTTCAAAGCCGTGGTGCTATGACGGAATTCAATACGCGAAGCAGTTTTGGACGCACGCGGAGGATTCCGGCTTCATCGACGAGATCAAAGCGTACAAAGCCGAATATGACGATGAGAAAAAAGCTTCGGACGCAAGCTGTCTTGAACTGCTCGTCCGTCGCGGCTACGAAATATCCGAATCGGCGCACACATTCAAATCAGCAGAAAAAAACGGAGTCAAAATTGCTTTATGATCCTCGGTAAAGACAGGGACATCGTTATAGAAAACATTCGCGTCGCCGCCGAAGCGGGAGATTTTCACGCAAAGGTCGAAACGGGAGATCCCATCCTTACCTCGGAGCAGGAGCGCTCTATAACAGCCCGATACCTTTCAAGACTTGACAGTATCGAATATAAAGTAAAATCCGCTGCAGCAAGAAAAATTGCTGACAAAGCGGCAAAAATGATAAACAAAACGACAGAGATCGTCGGGATCGAAAAGCTTGAGGGACTTGACGGCGGCGCCGTCATTACAAGCAATCATTTTTCACCGACGGAAAACACCGTCATCAGAACAATGACGCAAAATCTCAAAAAAAAGCTGAATATCGTCAGTCAGGTCTCGAATTTCGCCATGACGGGGCCTATCGGCTTTTTGATGAATTACGCTGACGTTATCCCGATCTCGAAAAGCATACATTATCAGCGTGGTCCGTTTATGGATCGTTTATCCGACGTTTTCGAAAAGGGCGAGTATGTATTAATATACCCCGAAGCGGAAATGTGGTTCAATTATCGCAAGCCGCGTCCCTCGCTCGGAGGCGCATATTACTACGCCGCCGCGCTCGGTGTGCCCGTAATTTCTTGTTTTGTTGAGATACGTGACCTATCAGAGCTTGACACGGAGGACTTTTATAAGGTAAAATATACCCTGCACGTCCTTGACGTTATAACACCGCCGTCCGAAGGCTCGCTTAAAGAAAAATATACGGCGATCCAACAAAGGGACGATGCAGTCAAGCGCGAAGCATACGAAAGAATATATCAAAAGCCATTGACCTATACGTTCGAGCCTTCCGACATTGCCGGACTCGTGCACTATCCGCTAAATGAAAAAAGCTAAAGAAATTCGATATTATAATTCGTTTTCCGACGATTTTGAATTTACCCGCGATCAAAGCAAGCGTCTGCCCGACGGCTACCGTCTGATCAGACGCGATTTGCTGTCACGGGTGCTTTCAGAGCTTGCATATCTGACCGCAATCGCGCTTTCTTGGATCTATCTCAAATTTTTCCTGCACGTCAAGTACAAAAGCTCGTTAAAAATAAAGTCGGGAGCGTTTATTTACGGGAACCACACGCAACCCGTCGGAGATGTGTTCATCCCCGCCTACGCCGCTTTCCCGCGACGCATATATACAGTTGTAAGTCCAGCCAATTACGCAATTCCCGTCATAGGAAAGCTTTTGCCCTATCTGGGCGCGATCCCGACGCCGTCTGGCATAAAGGATCTTGTTGATTTCGGAAATGCACTTCACACGCGAGCGTCGGAGGGGCATCCCGTTGTCATTTTTCCCGAAGCTCATGTGTGGGAATATTGCTCGTTCATCAGAGATTTCCCCGAAGCATCGTTTGTTTATCCGATCAAATCGGAGCTTCCCGCATACGCATTGACTGTAACGTACAAGCCGCGTCGCTTCGGCTCCAAGCCAAGGGCAGAGGTGTTTTTAGACGGTCCCTTCTTCGCACCAACGGAGGGCTCTGTCAGACAGCGCTCCGCTCACCTGCGAGACACCGTTTTACAGGCAATGAAAAATCGAGCCGAAACAAGCTCGTCTCACATTGAATACGTCAAAAACGACGCATAAATATTAATCTTCACAAAGGAACAGTTTTTATGAAATGGAACATTGTTGCGGATTCGTCCTGCGATCTCAGAAGCGCGGATGTTGCCTGCGAAGAAACGGGCTTCTCGACCGTCCCCTTCATTTTCAACATTGACGGCAAGGATTACGTCGATTCGGAGGACGCAGACATCTCCGAAATAATCGAGGCGATGGAAGCTTCAAGCGAAACGAGCCGCTCCGCCTGCCCCTCTCCTGCCGCATGGGAGGACGAATTCAAAAAAGCAGACAATACAGTTGCTATTACAATATCGTCCAATCTTTCCGGCAGCTACAACAGCGCGCTTGCCGCACGTGACATCACATTTTCGGAGCATCCCGAAAAAAACATAGTCGTTCTCGACTCAAAATCGACAGGCCCCGAAACAGCGCTGACGATATACAGAATCGCAGAGCTGATCAAAGCGGGACATTCGATCGAAGCCGTTCGCATGGAAGCTCAAAAGTTCCTCGACAACATGAAAACAGCGTTTGCACTCTGTTCCTTTGACAATCTCGTAAAGAACGGACGTATGAGCCGTTTTTCCGGCTTTGTTGCGCGCAAGATCGGTATGTGGGGCATCGGCATCGCCAGCGACGAGGGCACCATCGCAATCAAGGGCAAGTCTCGCGGACCGCAAAAAGCACTTGCGTTCATACTTGAGGATATGATTGAGCGCGGATTTGAAGGCGGAGTTGCCGCAATCAGCCATTGCAAGAATTCCGAGATGGCAACTCGCCTCAAAGCGGCTATCACGGAGCGTTGGAACGACGCAAAGGTAATGATCCTCGAAACTCGCGGACTCGACAGCTACTATGCAGAGCGCGGCGGCTTGATCATAGCATTCTGATTATTTACAAATAAAAAAACAGCACTCGCGAAGTGCTGTTTTTTTATTTTATTTAAGCTGAAGCTTATTTTATTTCAAGCTGTAAGCCGTGAGCGTAACGTCCGCAGTTGCGTCCGTAGATCGCAAGACCGCCCTCGCCCTTTACACGGAAGGTCAGATTCAAACGTCCCGCTTTTTCGATATCCCTCAAGAGACGGCTCGGAATTACGATGTGCTTATCCTCACCGTAAGAGCCCGCTTCGTCAAGCTTTCTGTCGTTTGACTGACGATGCCATGAGAGAACGCCGCGCGCGTCACACCAGTCATTTTCAAGTCTAAGCTCCGCTACCGCCTCGCCGTTTACAAGCACCTCAACATCAGAGGGCAGACGAGATTCGTCCGTCATCCAATAGGAATTGTCAAATCCGCCGCGATCAACGAGATATCCTCTCATAAAGTCCGCGTCCTGCTTATTGGCGCCGCGCTCGATCTTGTCCTTTTCAAGCACACGCTTGGACGAAAGCTCCGCATGAATAACGATCTCGTTTACAGGATTGCTTGTCTTGGGAAGCGTTACGTCGTATGTAACCTCGCCGCTGCCTCCGAGACACAGCTTTTCATCCTGCATAGCGTGCCATACGTCTGTAAATCCGCTTGACTTACCTTCGCATACGGGCACCTCAAGCTGTTCCTCTTTCAGTTCGGCTTGAACATCAAATGCAGTAAAGTTACGGGAGATCACGTTGCCGTTTTCATCCTTGAGATAAAGCGACAGCACCGCGACGGCGTTTTCATCCGGCATTGTGACTGTGATCGGTGAAAGCTCCGTTGTGCCGTAGCCGAACACGGGAAGCGCCTCGTTGCCGATCTCGCACGTTACTCTGCCGCAAACTCCGTCGTACCAAAGCTCCCAAGAAAGCGAACAGATCTTGCCATGATGCTTGTCCGAGAAGCTCGACATTACGATCGGCACCTCAAGCTTATGACCTGCCGATGCCGTCAGCACGGGGGGCATATCTATCGCGACGAAGTCAGCAGAGTGAAGATCGCTTATGCTCATGCCGCGGCAGAAGGCTTGATAGCCGAAATCCTTGTCTGTATCGTCAATTCTGTAATATCCATTAAATTCATTTACAACGTCGTGGAATTCGGTGAACACAAATCCGCAAATCTTTTCATGGAGACGGTATTCGTTAAGCATATAGTGGTACTGCCATGCAAGATCGCTGTCGCCGGCAGATCCGTCAACGCCCCAAACAAGACCGCACTCACTGTTCATAAGCGGAGCGTTTCCTTGTGTGTTGCCGCCGATATAGTTAAAGGTCGAGCCGGGATATGTATTGTCAACAACATGACGGATGTGATCGCGAAGCAATCTGTATCCGTTAATGTAAAAATGCCATGTATTTATATCTGTTTCAACGTGATCGTAACGGCAAACGGAATTGTCCTCTACGAAACGCGAGGGGTCAATCGCTTTCGCCCGCAAATACATACTGCGTACCCAATCCTGCGTTTCGGGCAAGTATTCAACCTTGCCGTTTGTATTGGTGAGCAGTCCCCAGCTTTCGTTGAAGATGACCCACGCAAAAACAGCGGGATGATTAAGATCGCGATGCATTATCTCGTCCATTTCGGCTTCATACGCCGCGCGCGCTTCCGCTACGGGCGGTCCCCAGAAGCAAGGAATGTCCGCCATGACAAGAACGCCCAATTTGTCCATCCAATAAAGCTTTCTCGGCTCCTCCGGCTTGATGTGAATACGAACCATGTTAAGACCGAGTCTCTTGAGGCGCCATGCCTCCTTGTACATATCCTCATCGCTCGGATATGTGAAATGCCCCTTCGGATTAAACGCCTGATCAAGCGTTCCGTTCAGGTAGATCGGCTTTCCGTTAAGCATTATCCACTGATAGCCGCGTCCGTCAAATTCGGCGGCACCTATCTCGCGAATGCCGAAGTATGTGTTGACCGTGTCGGCACCGCCCTCTCCGTCAAGTCCGATAACGCCCTCGTAAAGATACGGCTCGTCCGGTGACCAAAGCTTCGGCTCGTCAAAATTCAAGGTCAAATGCGCCTTGCCGCCGCAAATCTCGCCTTTCGCCGTCTGTCCGTCAAATTCGGCAAACACAATCGCGCCGTCAGCTGCAACCGCTTCAACCTCAATTTCCGTCAAGCCGCTCATTTTCGTAACGATGCGGAAATCGCGAATATATTCATCGGGACGCTCCTCAAGCCATACAGTCTGCCAGATCCCCTGTATCTCACCGTATCCCTGCTTGCCGTAAAGCTGAGTTTCTCGTCTGTAATCCTCCGCTCTGACTTCAACGATATTTTCGCCGTCGTGCCAAAGCTCGGTAACTTCAAGTTCAAAATATGAATATCCGCCCTGATGCTTACCCGCGTGCTGTCCGTTTACGTAAACATCCGCAACATAATCAACGGCGCCGAAGCACAAAAAGAGACGTTTTTGACGTTCATACTGTACAGTGCGTCTGTACCAACCGATGCCTGCCTTGTTTTCCCGTACACCGGACAAGGGCGAGACCCAGGAAAACGGCACAACGATCTTGCGATCGTAAGAAGCGCGATTTTCGCTGAATGTGCGCTCGTTCTCCTCACTGCCGGCGGGGAAAAGCATAAAATCCCACTCGCCGTTAAGATTCAGCCAGGCTTTGCGTTCCTTTTCGGGACGCGGAAATTCCGGTTTAGGTATGTAGCTCATATAAAGCACCTCCCAAGAAATATTGAATTCACTTTCAAAACGCGTTTTATAAAAAAAACGTTTTGTTTTTTTTATTGTATCTTGATTTTATGAAAAAAGCCATAGTATAATATGTCAAAAGGATGTGATTTTGTGACTTATGATCTGAATGTAAAGATCGTCAGAGCGTTATATTTCAATAAAGACAAAACTTGGAACTACAAAGGGATCGTTTACCCGTACAATACAGTTTATTTCGTCATCGGAGGCAACGGACATATCCGCACCAACGGTGTAACGACAGATATGCTCCCCGGATACGTCTATCTGATACCGCCTTATGCAAGCCACGACATTTGGTGCGACACCAATGTGGAAAAGGTATTCGTTGACGTATATGTGGAGATTCTCCCCGGATATGATGTTTTTTTGAATACGTCGTGCGTCCTCTCCCAAGAGATCGGGCTTGACCGCTGTAAAAGGCTGAAACAGCTTTGCGGCGGAGGTATACGCGAACAGCTTTTGCTGCGCGGTGAGCTTGAATCTGTATTGGCAGACTTTGTTACATCGGAGCCGACGGAGACCTCGACAAAAACAGCAAGCCTTATCCCGATGATCACCTACATACAACAAAATCTCTCCCTGCATCTTCGCAGAGACGAGCTTGCCGAACGCTTCGGATGGAATCCGTCCGTGCTTTCGAGAACCTTCAAGCAGGCGTTTAATTGCAGTCTGAAGCAATATATAGAAAAGCTGCTGAGCGCGCGCATCGCGGAGGAACTGATCCTCACCGACAAAACGCTCCGCCGGCTTGCCGACGAATACGGCTTTTGCGACGCCTATTATCTGTCGGCATACTTCAAACGATGCATGGGCGTTTCCCCCTTGGTTTTCAGAGGGAAAAAGTAAGCTTACGCATCACAGAGCGGAAGCTGTGTTAAAAGAATTTTTATCCGATCATGCAGATCGGTATTAATAAAAAAAGGAGAAAAGCAATGAAAGAAAAAAAACTTCATTTAGGGAAAGCTCTTATGAAAACAGAAAAAGTCTCGTCGCTTAACGCCTATGAAATATCGGCGCAGGACAGACAGGAGCTTCGCGCGGCAGTATCCCTTCAGGGACTCGTAAACAGGTACGGCGCCGAGATCTACATCCGCCATCAATATTTCTCCGAGCTCGATAACATCTGGCTTTCTGATTTGGAGCAATATTATGAAAAGGTCAACCGTATAGGAG
>CAZOMK010000067.1:0-8961 GCA_964580615.1 uncultured Lachnospiraceae bacterium
ATATCCGAGGAGGAATTTACGCTTGCCGCGCAAAAGCTTGCCGGCTGTACGGAATATCTGTATTTTCACGTCATGGGCGAGCCGCTTTTGCATCCGCTCATCGGCGAGTTTCTTGACATCGCGGGAAAGCTCGGACATAAGATCATACTGACGACAAACGGCACGCTCCTGCCGCGAAAAGCCGAAACGCTCCTTGACGCGTCGGCGCTGTATAAGGTCAGCATATCGTGCCACTGCTACGAGGTCAACACGCTCGGAATATCGCTCGAAGAATATCTTTCCGATGTATTTGACTTTTGCCGACGTGCCGCCGAACGCGGCATTATCGCCGTCATGCGTCTTTGGAATTTGGGCGGCGCCTCCGAGCTTAACGAACGCATACTTTCGCTGACGCACGACGCTTTCGCCGGCGATTGGCGCGAGCTCTATTCCGGATATAAGATAGCGGACAAAATTTTTCTCGAATGGGGCGAAAAATTCGATTGGCCCGACGAAAACGCCGATTACATTGACGGCGCACATTCCTGCTACGGACTTCGCGATCAGATCGGCATCCTTTCGGACGGAACGGTAGTGCCGTGTTGTCTTGACGCGGACGGCGTCATTCGCCTCGGCAACATATTTGACGACGAGCTTGACGAGATCTTGTCATCTCCGCGCGCCGTCGCGCTCAAACGCTCGTTTGAGACGGGAAAGGTGACCGAAAAGCTCTGCTGCCGCTGCGGATATGCGTCCGCGCGAATGAAACGCTGATGGGGGATGTATATGATGAAAAAAATAAAGATCACCGCCGTGCGAAGCGCACATTACGCCGACTTGATTGAAAAATACGAAAATCCCATTGAACACACCTGCGACGTTGCCGTCGGTCAGAGCTGGATCTCCCTTGACGGACAAAAGCCGGACGGCTTTTGCGACAGCGCATGGGACAGCATGGTGTGCTTTGTCGAAGCACTCGCCAACGGCGGCGGAAATTTCTACGACGGCTGGATGAAGGATCCGCACTCCGCGATGCTATCCTGCAACGACGGCTTCCGTCCCGTCAGCTTTTATATCGAAGCGATCGACTGAAACAGACTTAAATAAAGGAGAAAAACATGAATATAACAATGATAGGTATGCCCGGATGCGGCAAGAGCACTGTCGGTGTGCTTTTGGCAAAGGCGATGGAGCTTGATTTTGTTGACTGCGACCTTGTCATACAAACAAAGCACGGCGCGTCGCTTCAAAAAATAATCAACGAACGCGGCATAAAAGGCTTTCTTGAGGTCGAGGAGACTGTGCTGTGCGAGATCGACGCAAAAAATTCCGTTATCGCGACGGGCGGCAGCGCCGTTTACTCCGAACGCGCCATGCACCACCTCCAAGCTGACGCGCTGACGCTCTATATACGTCTGCCCTATGCCGAAATAGAGCGCAGACTGACGAACATCCAAACCCGCGGCGTCGCGATGGAGAAGGGAACGACCCTCGAAGATATCTATAACGAAAGAATTCCGCTCTACGAGCGCTACGCGGACGTGACCGTTGACGCCGACGGACTTGACATCGAAGAAACTGTTTTGCGCGCAAAAAACGCGATAAATTCATGTTTGGTTCAAAAATCGAAAAAAGTTTATTAAAATTGCCGAAAAAGTATTGACATATATTCACAGCGGTAGTATAATCTTTAATGGGGAAAACCTAATAAAAATTTTTAGGAGAAAACACAAATGAAAAAGATTTTTTCTATTCTTCTCGTTGTTGCAATGATCGCTTGCATGTCCGTAAGCGTATTCGCGGCTGAAACAACCGAGTTCGTTAAGGTTGCAAGCTTCGATTTCAGCAACACAACAGGCCTCAAGGGCTATAAGGCTAACTGGGTTGGCGATAACAAGTGCAACATCGCTGCTGCAGAAGTTGAAGAAGGCGTTATCGTTGATGGCCAGTTCATCACAGGTAAGATGGGCTTCGTTGTTGATCACACCATCGACGCTTCCAAGGGTATCAAGGTTACATTCGACGCTAAGTTCGATTTCGACAAGAAAGCCGGAGATCCTTGGTATCAGGGTATTCTTACATTCCTCAATGCTGACGGTAAAGATGCAGAAGTTCTCGCTATGACAGGCGAAGAATTCGAGCATTCTTTCGATGCTTACTACATCAACTATCAGGGCGGCGGTAAGAACTTCCAGGCTCACACAGGTTGTCTCAATGATGAAACAAAGGGCAATGAAGTTGTTTGGGGCGGTGACCCGACAGACCTCGAATCCGGCAGAAAGTATGCAGTAGAAATTACAATTCTTCCCGCTGCTGACGGCAAGGTTGACCTCACAATCAAGGTTGACGGCGAAAAGGTTGCTCTTCCTAACCTTGAAGCAGAAGGCGCTGAAATCACTCAGTTCTCTAACCTCCTTTCCGAAAAGACTGTCCTTATGATCGGCGGTACAACATACGGTGACTATCCGTACTACCTCGAAATGGATAACGTAAACGTTTACACAATGCAGGAAGTTCAGTCAGGCAACAACGAAAATCCCGACGCTCCTCAGACAGGTATCGCTACTATCGCTCTCGCAGTTGTAGCTATGCTCTCCGGCGCATACGTTGTTTCCAAGAAGCACTAATTCGCTTTAATAAAAAGGCTCTCAATCGAGAGCCTTTTTTCATGTATCGAAATTTTTTCTGTAAGATTTTCGAATCATTCGAGAATTATTATATGAATCGATTCAAGTTTCACGGAGATTGTTTATGGACGACTGGGAATTACTTTATAAGCTGAAAAAAGATCCGAGCGAGGGGATACGTCTTCTGATCGGAAGTTATTCTGCGCTCGTTTTCTTTGTTTTGCGCGGCAGGCTGTCCTCCGTTTGCGGTAAGTATGAGCTTGAGGAGCTCGCATCCGATGTTTTCACGGATTTTTATACATCGCTCGCGCGTTTTGATCCGAATCGCGGCAGTATAAAGGCTTATTTGTGTCGAATCGCGTCGAATGTTGCGTCGGAACGTTACTCCGATATAGCGAAGCGTCTCGGCGTCGTGTCGCTTGACGCGGATGATTGCGCGGAGGATGCGTTCGAGTCCGATTTTTCCGTCGAGGATAATGTCATCGACGCGGAGCTTCGTCGTAATTTGATCGCGGAGGTCAATGCGCTCGGAGAGCCGGACAGGGAAATTATCGTCCGTAAATTTTATTTCGGTGAGCCGTCAAAAGCGATTGCGGAAGCGCTCGGAATGACTGTGTCCGCTGTCGATACGAGAACGTCGCGTGCAATCGCAAAGCTCAGGAAAGTTTTGAATCAGTAAAGGAGATTTCGGTATGAAAAAAAGCTTTAAGGATATTCTTAACGACGCCGAAACGCCCGTCGAAAAGCTTATAACCGATGAAATGACGATTGGCGCGGCTTCGGGACTTGATGTTGATCGGGTAACATCGCTTACATTGGAAAAAACGGGTGTTAAAACGTCGAAAATGCACTTTGTTCGCAGATATTATAAGCAGATTGCCGCTGTTGCGGCGTGCTTCGTGCTTATGATCGGCGTGTTTGTCGGGTTCAGATTGTGGGGGAACGGCGATTCGTTCACCAAGCCCGACAGTTCCGACGATCTGACAAGCAATTTTTCAAAGCTTGACGGCATCGTTTGGAAGAATGACGCCGTCAATTCACCCGTAGGTGAGTCGCCGGATGCCGTGGCGCCGCCGGAGATCCCCGGCGCAGACGTTGACAAGGACGATAATCTCGTTGAAACGGGCGGTAGCTCTGTCGAAACAACAGGCAGAGACGACAAGGCGGAAAGTGACTCTCCCACCGATATTGTTAACAGATATCTGACTTTGTGGGACAAAATCATCGTCACAGCGGAGCTCGGTGCGGCTTTGAACGAAAATGACGATGTTTTGGCGGTGCGCGTAGACGGCACGCCTGTCATAGTCCCGCCCGAATACGTTTACAACGGCAAAACGATTGCCGAAATGCAAGATGCAGTGCTCGAATGTAATAAAAAGGAGGAGCGTATATTTGCCGCGTTCGAATACGGCTTCGATCTTGTTTACGGCGAAGACATTTATAAGGTTGGCTCACCGAGCGGTGAGCTTTGGAGCTATGAAAAATACGTTAAAGTATTGAGCGGGTTCGGGGATGAATTCGATCTCTTGTACGCGGAATATGAAAAACTTCTCACCGAATATGAGCTTTGGGGCGAAGTTTCCGATGATATCGGTCTCTATTGGGAGAAGCTTGAGGGGTGGTATTTGCAAAAAGTCAAAGATGAAAGCTCCAACGTATATTTCGAGCTGATCAATGCCAGGGAGCAATACATCAGAGAAAATCCCCGAAGCTTTGATGAAAAATCGAAGTTCGGTATCGCGGCAGCGTCGCTCGGCATCGAAGTTTTTGATAATGACGGGCACGCATACATTTTTGTAACGTCCGAACAGTTTGAGGCGCTTTGCGAGAAAATCGACGGTAATAACATGATTTTTGAGCTTGCAAGCAAAAATGCGTTCGACAGTGAATTTGATGCCGACGGAAATCCCATCAACGCTGATACAACGTGGGAGACCGAAGCTCCTGTTCCCGAAACCGAAGCAGAGGAGATAACGGACGTGTTATATGAAGCAGACACAACGTGCGTCGAAAGGGCAATGTATGAAGAAGAAACGTCGATATGCAGCTTATCTCCCGAAACCGGAAAATAATACAGCAGACCTCAAATAAATCAACAAAAGCAGAAAAAATCTCCGTATGCCTTGGCATACGGAGATTTTGTTTGATAAAAAATTATTTTCTGAGGTTGCTCATTGTGTCCTCGATATCTTCGATCGAACGAGGAGTTACAACGGAGAGATTTTCGCAGCCTGTCTCTGTGATGTGGCAGTTGTCCTCAAGACGGAAGCCGATGCCCCATTCGGGAACGTAGATTCCGACGTCAACACAGAATACCATACCGGGCTTCATTGTGTTGTCAAACGCCTTGAGATTTACCATATCGTGTGTGTCAAAGCCGACGTGATGTGCGCCGCCGTGCCACATATATTTCTTCTCGTTTTCGGGCTTGTCAAGCAGACCGATATCGCAAAGAAGCTCTGCACAGTAACGGTGAACCTCCTGATCGGCAAACGCCATGGGAAGTCCCGGCTTGAGCACTTCGAAGAGATGGTTGGACGTTGCGTACGCACACTCATAGAGCGCGCGCTGACGGTCGGAGAATTTTCCGTTGCAGGGCCAGCCTCGGGATACGTCCGTGTGCATATGATCGAACTTCGCGCCGACGTCGTTGAGGATCATGTCGCCGTCCTTTGTCTGTCCGCTGTACGCATAATAGTGGATGCAGAAGTTGTTTTCGCCTGCGGAAACGATCGGCGGGAACGCGGAGCAGCTCTTACGGCTGATAACGGCACGGTCCCATTCTGCCTTGTATTCGTATTCGTGCATACCGGGCTTGGACGCCGCCATCATAGCGAGGATACCGTCACGTGTGAGAAGCTCTGCCTGCTTCATTGCTTCGATTTCGCAGGGAGCCTTGATTGTACGAAGCGTTGTTACGTCGGGACGGATATTGTAGATGTTTTCGGTGGGGAAAAGCTCCTTTACGTGAGCATGGAAAGCAGGCTGAGTGGGATTGTTTGAGCCCATATTGTCAAAATCGAGCGCAAGAACATTTCTTTTTGCGGCTGCGGCTTTGACAAACTCGTCAAGCTCGTCGGTAGGTCTTACTTCCGAGACGCCGGAGATGGCGTATGCCGCGTCGGGCTTGATTCTTTCGCCTGTCCAACGTTCAGCCATGAAGTCGGGCGGAAGCATAAAGAGGATCTCGTGAACCTCACCGTTCGCTTTTTCTGCGAAAAGAACGGATGCGCGCTGTTCAATGCCTGTCAGGTAAAGAAAGTTTGTGTCGGTATAGAAAAGATAGTCCTCGTCGGCTGTTTTGCGAAGCAGATCGCCCGCATAAACGAGAAGCAACGACTCATCGGGAAGTGCTTTGTAGAGGTTTTGTCTGTTTTGAGTATAGAATAAAGAATCCATGATCGGTCCTCCGTTAAATATTAAGATCTCAAAAAAATGATAGCACAATCAAGCGATATTTTCAAGTGCCGCCGTTAAATAATTTTCACGGTGAGCGGTAAATGATGATCTGTTCCTTCGATAATGCCCGCATCCGCAACCGTTACCTCACCGACAGTCTCACGAACGGCGAGCGCGTCCTTGTTCCAAGCGATGATGTAAGTTTGATTGTCGGCAGAGCCGTTATTGTGATGAACGGACGCATATTTCGGAAGCTGAGGCGCTTCGCCCGCGCGTACGGTTACGTTCACGGGATCGACCTCGGTGATTCCCGCGGAATCCATGTCTCCGCGCGCGTATACCGTTGCCTTGACCTGATATGTAAGCGGCGATGTCACGCCGGTTACGGAATAGTCTCCGTCGGCTGTTGTGTCGAGCTTGTCGTCAAACCAGACAACGTTGAGGGGGATGCGGTCGCCCTCGGCGGAAATTCCCGTTACCTTGGCGGGAAGCGACGGGCGCACACCTGCTTTGACAGCTGCGGTAACGTCCTCGATGCGCGAAATTTCGGGCATATACGCCTTGAATCTGTAAACGCCGACAGCGGCAGACTTGGCAGCCGTGCAGTGAAGCGTTAGCTTCTTTGCCTTGACTGTACGGAACGTTACGCGATTATATTTGTTAACGTCGATAGCTTCGTTTGCGTCGGAGGTGAGCACTACCGGAGCGGAATTGCCGTCTGCGTCCTCGTATGAGAGCGAGAATGCGGAGGGAAGCTTGATTCCGCCGTTGTCGCAGTACCAATAAATGTCCGCAGACGAAAGCGCAACGGGCTCGTTCCATTCGAGCGTGAGGAAATGCTCATCCGAGCGAGAGCCGTAAGTGCCCCAACCCAAGCCTGAGCCGACAGCGGACGAACGAGGCTCAAATCCGACGTTGTTTACGCCGTCCTTGTTTTCCCAATCGGAGCAGAAATCAACGGAAACAGTTGCATCGGGAGCCGCGTCGTAAAGCTCGGCGTCGTTCTTTTCGATAAGGATCGAATGAGAGCAGTGACGGCGGATCTCTCCGTCGGTTACGTGAAACGTTACGTGGTAACGTCCCGGCTCGGAGACGTTCATTACGGTTTCGGGGCAGGTCTCGTCCTCGATAACGGCAGAAACGCCGTCCGGCAGATAATCAACAGTCCAACGGCATTCGAGATCGCGATCAAAGGGCATACCGTCGTCGCGAACATCAACGGAAAGACGCGCCTTGAGTCCGCCCATATCGTATGAGCGTGCATAAACCTCAGGAGCATAGTTGATGACGGGACGGCGCTCGGTGCCCTCAAAGTAAAGCGCGAGCTCTGTTATCGCAGTTGAATGACCGAGACGGTTATAAACGTGAATGCGAAGCTTGTCCGTCGTGACTGCGTCGAAACGGCTTTCGTTTCTGTTTGCACACATAAATCTCGGTGACTGTGAGCGCGTTGTAACGGCTGACCATTCGCCGTTGTTGTCGTATTCGATAAGATAGCGGCGAGGGTATGAGTAACCGTTCTTTTGTCTGTCGTCGTAAAAGTGAAGGACTAATGTGTCAAATGTACGACTTTCCGGCAGAGAAATTGTCAAAGTGTCGAATTTGTCGGGGGAGCCGAAGTTGCCCCAGAACGGCATACATTCGGACTTTCCGTCAACGACAGCGTCTGCGGTCGGAGCGTACTCGTTTACGGCAATCGAAGATTCGTCGTATCCGTCGGCGCGGTGCTTTTCAGCCCACATAGCCTCTCTTGCGCCGCTCGGCGTGAATGATGCTGTAACGACAGCGTCGGCGGCAAGATTTTGCGCTGTTTCGATGCCCGCAAGCTTAAACAGACGCTCTGTTTTCGCGTCGGCATCGTTGCATTCAAGCGCTGACGGCAAATCTGCGCTTGCGGGAGCGGAAAAGCTTACGTTTGCGGATGTTTCGACTGCGCCCGTTTTGGGATCGTATACGACCTTTGCGAGAGAATCGAGCGTCAGCACGCATTCCTTGTTGATGAAAAGGGAATATCCCTTCGAGATCGTGTCGTAATGACCGTCAAGATTGCAGAATACCGATATGTCGGCACCGTGGTAACGCACGTTGTCAACAGCAAAGTGAGAGTATCCGAAATCAATCGGAGAAAGCTCGATCTTTTTATCCGCGCGCGGACGAATTCCCGCCATTTCCTCGATGAAAATGTAATTATAGTTGCCGAGAATGTTGTGATAGATCCAAGAGCGGTAATAGTCGCCCTTGTCGCGGGGATCGCTTGCGTGATCGGCATTGAAAAATTCGCTGTTGTTAGGGTATGTAACGTCTCCGCCGTCGGGATACATATTCCAAGCGCACCAATCGACCATGTTTTCAAACATTTCCGGAGTTACGTATACGTTTTCGCGGTCATAGGTACGAATGGCGGCGGAATACGCACGTGCCTGAACTGTAAAATTGATGTTTGAGAAGTTGTTGCTTCCGGGCGCGAGCTTATTGTCGCGCTGGCTTGCCGTGTAATAGGGGAATATGGGGAATTCTTCGGGATCTGCGAGATGACGGAAAGCGGGAAGATACTTCTTGAGCGATTTCTCGTCAGTCGGAGCGACGCCCTCGGAAAAATAGTTGTAGTTGTTGTTTTCCTTGTACGGAACAAGGTTCGACTTGTCGGGATTGTGAACGACGAAGTCCTCCGTCGGAGAGACGGCGCGCGTCTCAAAGAATTTGCACTTGTCGCACCAGAGATAGTCAAGTATGTCAAGACGGATCTCCTCGGCAAGCGCTGTCATTTCGTCTGCTTTTTCGTCATTTCCCGCAAGACGGTACAGCTCGGCAGACGATTTGGCCGCGCCGAATACGTACGCATTTTCCGCGTGAGCCTTGTGAGGGCCGACGCCGCGATAATGCATCGAGCAGGTGTCCGCGTCGTTACCCGTCATGTAATTGCTTCTGTATGCGATCAGCTTCGCCTTCGGAGTCG
>CAZOMK010000068.1:0-8612 GCA_964580615.1 uncultured Lachnospiraceae bacterium
TGTCTTTTTATTCTGTGAATTTTCTTGTTCTTTCATCTTGGTTTACTCCGTGATTGGAAATCTTTTGTATATGCTTATGCTGTCCATCGGAAACATACGTGCAAGCACGCGCCCGAATATTACGCGTTCGTCAACGAAGCCGATTTCATCCGAACGGCTGTCCAAAGACAGATTCCTGTTGTCTCCCATGACGAAAACGTATCCGTCCGGAACTGTCAGGGGATATTCGTGATCCGATAAAACGATGTATCTCGGATCGAAGTGTGCATAAGTCGATTCGTCAAGCACCTTGCCGTCAACAGTGACAGTCCAAGTGTCAAAATCAATGTCAATGACCTGACCGCTCGTTGCGATGACGCGCTTGACATATTTTTTCGATTCTCCCGCGTCGTTTGTAAGCGAAAACACAACTATATCGCCGCATCTGGGATTATATTCAAAGTCGGAGACGAGAAGAACGTCACCGTGTGAAAGGGTGTTGTTCATTGATGCGCCGTCAACAACGGCGATTCTGCCTATGAAGGTGAATATGAGAAGCACAATGCAGGTCGTAATGGCGAATATTTCAACTATGTCGTAGATAAAGCGCGAAGCGGCACAATCGTCCTTTTGCTTTTCGGCTTTGTCCGATTCCGGCTGATCATCCGATTCCGAAGCCCCCTCAGCCGCAAGCTCATCATTTAATTTTCGATCTTCCATATAAAGCCTTTCGTATTACCGTAATTTTAATAAAACAATAATTCAACTTAAAGTATATCACAAATGCAGTGATTTTACAATATTTTTATCGTATCTCGTTTCGATATAAGCGCCGAAATGAGTTTTTCGAAAAAATATAAAAAACATACGAAAAACATATTGCAAAAATGAAAAAGCTGTGGTATAATCCTCTTTGTGTGTCAGATCAAATGCACACCGAAGCAGTCCGCTGCCGCTCTGCATGAATGCTTTGAAATTCAAGAAAAGGTTGGTCTTATTTAGATGGACAGAAAAATTGACGCTCTTGTTAATGAGCAGCTTAAGGAACAGATTCCCGAATTCAAGATCGGTGACACCGTAAGAGTTCACAACAGAATCAAAGAGGGACAGAGAGTTCGTATTCAGATGTTTGAAGGCACAGTTATCGCACGTCACGGCGGCGGTATCTCCGAAACCTTCAAGGTTCGCCGTGTAGCTTATGGCTGCGGCGTCGAAAAAACATTCCCGCTTCATTCTCCCAACGTTGAGAAGGTTGAAGTTATCAGACGCGGTAAGGTTCGCCGTGCAAAGCTCTACTATCTGCGCGACAGAGTAGGTAAGAGCTCCAAGGTTAAGGAACTTATCTAACCCGAAAATCAAAAAGGATCTGTAAAAAGCTTGTCGCTTTTTGCAGGTCCTTTTTTCGTCGGAAAATAAAAGCTGTTGAAAAATGTCGGATTTCGGTGTATATTATAATATAAAGCCGAGCTTGATGCGGTTATATAATGATTGCGGATTGAGTATATATTGTGTATACGACTTGTCCTTATGAAAGGAGACGGCGTGAAAGGGAAAGCTTTTATATTAACAGCACTTCTTACTGCGGCGGCGATGCTTTTGTCTGCTTGCTCTGCCGAAGTAAATGATGCAAATACATCGCTTGATCCGATGGGTACGGAATCAAGCAATGCTTATTCCGACGGATATACGAATATACGTGACGAGCATCGCGGCGTTTATATCGCGACGGCGTATAATATAGATTATCCGAGTAAAGCGGGACTTGACGCGGAAACGCTTGCATCGGAGCTTGACGATATAATCGAGACTGTCGTTTCGGTCGGCGGAAATGCGATATATTTTCAAGTCAGACCGAATTCGGATGCGTTTTATGCGTCAAAGCTTTTTCCGATATCATCGTACTTGACGGGCAAAACGGACGGCGAGCTGCCCGACGGCTTTGATCCGCTTGAATATCTCGTGAAAAAAGCGCATGAGAAAAATATAGAGGTGCACGCTTGGGTAAATCCGCTTCGCGCTACAAGAGGAAGTCTTTCCAATCCGAAAACAGATGTTGAAGCACTTGCTTTGAAGCATCCGGCAAGGCTGAATCCATCGCTTGTCGTTGAATACGCGGGAGAGCTTTATTATGATCCGGGACTTCCTGAGGTTAGAGCGCTCGTTTCGGCGGGTGTTTCGGAGATAGTAAACGGATATGACGTTGACGGCGTGCTTTTCGATGATTATTTTTATCCGTATCCCGAAAAGGGAAGCGACGGCGAGACGATAGAGTTCGACGATGCCGAGACTTTTGCGGCTTACGGCAGAGGACAAACGCTTGACGATTGGCGCAGAAGCAATATAAACAGCATGATAAAATCATGCTATGAGGCTGTTAAAGCGGCAGATCCGAATTGCAGATTCGGAGTTGCTCCTTTCGGAATTTGGCAAAATAACAACGGCGAAAACGGTGGCTCCGATACGCTCGGCATGGAGGCGTATTCCGTTATCTTCTGCGATGCATTGGCGTGGGCGGAGGGCGGTTATGTAGATTATCTCGCGCCGCAGATATATTGGAGCTTTTCGCAGTCAAACGCGGAATATGACGTTATTGCGGATTTTTGGAATTCCCGACTTGACGGCACAGGCGTCGATCTTTATATAAGTCATGCGGCGTATAGATACGGTACCGATTCATGGAGTGAGGCAGGTGTTGTTGACGAGATCACAGCTCAGTTGCGTTATGCGCGCCGTCTGCTTACGTATAAAGGAAGCTTGATGTACGGTTACGATGAGCTGAAGCGAAACGTTGACGGCGTTTCGGACGAGCTTGCGTCTGTTTACGGCGAAAACGTCATGTACGCAGATCCGATCGGTACGGGCGGCTCCGTTGCCGTTGTAAGTCCCGCGCACGGAAGCAAGACGGACAAATCGGAGCTGTCGTTCTATTGCAGAAGCGATCCGACAGTCACCGTGACGTATAACGGATATAAGGTCTCGCGCTTAAAGGACGGAAGCTTTGTGCTTGACGTGACGCTGAAAAGCGGCGAAAATTATTTCGAATTTTATACGAAGTACGGAAAATATGTATTTATGATAGAAAAAACGTCGTAAAAGTCGATAATATGAAAAAAGGCTGTAAAATTATGTTTTACAGCCTTTTTTGATGGATGTTATTGGTTTGAAGCTTCTTCGATTTTGTTTTTCCTGCCTTGACGTCTGCGACCGCGAGGGTTCTCAAGGAGAACCTATGACAAATGTTATTGGTTTGAAGTTTCTTCAAGTTTAGGCTTCCTGCCTTGACGTCGCCTTCCTCTGGGGTTCTCCCGCCACCCATCTATTTCGGCGCGTTCAATCGCACCGAAGATGCGATTTCTCACTTCGGGATAGTCACGGTTGAGCGAAGAAAGCAGATTTTTCATTTCCTCACGCTCTGTTCCGCCGTCGGCAGGGCAGGTGCTTTTTACAACGGGAAGCCCGGCTTCCTCGGCAAAATGACGCGTTTCCCATTCGTGAGCGTAGATGAGGGGACGTATCATCGTTATGTTTTTGCGCGAAAGATATGTAACGGGCTGAAATGTCGCAAGCCTGCTTCCGTGGAGCAGATTCAGCATAAATGTGTCAACAACGTCATCCTTGTGATGACCGAGCGCGAGCTTGTTGCAACCGAGCGAAACAACCGCGTCGTGGAGCGCACCGCGTCTCATCTTGGCACAAAGCGCACACGGATTTTTTTCTTTTCTGATGTTGAAAATAATCTCCGCGATCTGAGTTTTTATGACAGTGTACGGAACGTCGATCTCGCGGCAAAATTTTTCGACAGGCGAAAAATCCATCCCGTCGAAGCCCATGTCGAGCGTTACGGCAAAAAGCTCAAAGCGCTCCGGCAAAAAATCGCGTATTGCCGCAAGCGCGTGCAACAGCACCATAGAGTCCTTTCCGCCGGATACACCGACAACGACTCTGTCGCCGTCTTCGATCATGTTATAATCCTCGATTGCGCGTCGAGTGTAGCTTAAAAGCTTTTGAAAATCGTCCATTTTTGTCTCCGTTTTTGCACTCTCCGCATATCCTGTAATGAGAATCGAAAGGGAGTGCGATATGATAAAGATTTTTATTGATCAAGGGCATAATCCGCAAAATCCGAACGCGGGCGCGGAGGGAAACGGCTATCGCGAGCAGGACATCGTTTATGAGATAGGCGTCCGACTTGCGGAGCTCTTGCGCGAAAACGGCAATTTTGAGGCTCGTTTGTCGCGTCCGACACCGCAAACTCAGCTCGGAACGAGCAACGCGTCAAGTCTGCGTGAGCGTGTTGACGCCGCCAATTCATGGGACGCCGACTATTTCATAAGCCTGCACGCGAATGCGTCCAATATTTCGTCGGCAACGGGAAGCGAGGGCTATGTTTACAGCCTTTCAAGCGCGGCGACGCCTCTCGCGGATCACATAGTCAGACGCATATCGGAGGCGACGGGTGAGCCCGATCGCGGAGTTTTCGCACGTCCGACGCTGTACGTCCTGCGCCGAACGCGAATGCCGGCAACATTGATAGAACTCGGATTTATAACAAATCCCTACGAAGCACGGCTTATGGCGGAAAGTCCGGGACTGTACGCAGGAGCCGTGTACAGCGGTATTGTTGATTTTTTCGGATTTTAGTCGTTTAGCATACGTAAAAGCTCCGCCTCGTCGATGACGGCAACGCCGAGCGCGTTTGCTTTGTCAAGCTTACTTCCGGCGACGTCTCCTGCAACGACGTAGCTTGTTTTTTTCGATACGGACGAAGAAACCTTGCCGCCCGCCTGCTTGATAAGGGCGGAGGCTTCGTCGCGCGAGAGGGAGGGAAGCGTTCCCGTCAGCACGAAGGTAAGTCCCGAAAGCGCATCACCGACGGCGGAGGAGTCCTCCGTCATTTTAACGCCTACGGCACGAAGCTTTTCGATGTATTCGATATTGTGCGGCTTTTCAAAGTAACCGATGATGAAATCGGCAGTGATCTCACCGATGTCGTCTATCGAAGTGAGCGCGTCGCGATCGGCTTTGATCAGTTCGTCCATCGAACCGAAGCGCGACGCAAGCGATGCCGCGGCAACGGATCCGACCTGGCGTATTCCGAGCGCGTAGACAAGGCGAGACAGTCCCGCGTCCTTTGAGCGCTCGATCGCGGCAATAAGATTGCCTGCGGAGGTGTCCCCCATTCTTTCAAGCGCGGCGACGTCTGATCTTTTCAAGCTGTAAAGATCGGCGGCATCTTTGATTAGACCTGCATCAAGCAGCGTCGAGATGACGGCAGGGCCGAGCGAATCAATGTTCATCGCCGCTTTTTCCGCAAAATGCTCGATATTTCGTGCAATTTGAGCAGGGCAAAGCGGATTTACACAGCGCACGATGCCGCTGTCACCGTCGGAAATGAGCGCTTCTCCGCATGACGGGCATTCCGTCGGCATTTCCCAAACGCGCTCCTCGCCCGTTCTGTCCTCCGAAACCGATCTGACAACGGCGGGGATAATGTCGCCCGCTTTTTCGATTATTACATTGTCGCCGACGCGAATGTCGCGCTGACGGATTATGTCTATGTTGTGAAGCGTGGCGCGCGAAACGGTTGAACCGGCAAGCTTTACCGGCTCAAGAACAGCCTGCGGCGTTAGCGTGCCCGTTCGTCCGACCGATGTTATTATGTCGAGCAGACGCGTTTTTTTCTGTTCGGGCGGATATTTGTATGCAACAGCCCATTTTGGCGCGGCTGTGCCTTCGCCGAGCGCTGTACGCATTTCAAGCGAATCGACCTTAACGACAGCGCCGTCAATGTCAAACGAAAGGGATGCGCGCATTTCGCTGATTTTTATGATATGCGCGATGATATCCTCGTCCGAGCTTGCGACTGTTTTCAGCGGAAGCACCTTAAAGCCGAGCTCCTGCATACGATCGAGCGTTTCCGAGTGGAGCACAGGGGGATGACCGTCCGAATAAAGCGCTCCGCCCTGAAAATTGAAAACGAAGATGTCAAGACCGCGGGACGCTACGATTTTCGAATCAAGCTGACGAAGCGAGCCTGCTGCGGCGTTGCGCGGATTTGCCATAAGCGGCTTGCCCTGCGCCTCGCGCACCTTATTTTGACGGTTGAAGGCTTCTCGCGGCATATAAACCTCGCCGCGCACGGTGAGCGACAGCGGCTCTGTAAGCGACAGCGGTATTGACGCAACGGTTTTCAAATTTTCGGACACATCCTCACCGACAGTGCCGTTTCCGCGAGTTGCACCGACGGAAAAGACGCCGTTTTCGTAAGTAAGCGCAACGGAGAGACCGTCTATCTTGGGCTCAACGGAAAAGCTTGCATCCGGGAACGATTCGCGAACGCGCGATGTAAACGCACGAAGCTCGTCAAACGAGAAGACGTCTGTCAAGCTGCGAAGCGGATATGTGTGCGTCACTTTTTTAAATTTATCGAGAACAGCTCCGCCGACACGCTTTGTCGGTGACGTCGGAGAATCAAATTCCGGGTACTGAGCTTCAAGCTCGGTAAGCTCGCGAAAGAGCTTGTCATATTCGAAATCGCTTATTTCAGGCGAATCGTATACATAATAAAGACGCGCATGATGATCTATCTTTCGACGCAGAGCTTCGATTTGTGACTTGATTTTTTCGCTGTTCATATAGTTTCCTCGCAAAATTCATCTTACCTTATATTTTACCATTGCCGCGGCTGTTAGTCAATCGAAAGCAAAAACAAAAAGCGTGATTCGATCACGCTTTTTGTTTTTTGATATGAATTAGTGTTTATTTTGAAGGCTCTGCTATCTGATTGCGAACCGATTCGGGTGACGCACCGCCGTAGGATGTGCGTCGCTTCATGCAAGCAGTCATTTTTATGTGCTCGTAAAGATCGCTTTCGAAAAGCTCGCTCTTGCTTCTGTACTGCTCGATGGGAAGCGTTTCGAGTACGCATCCCTCGGAAATGCATAGTGCAACAAGCTCGCCGACGAGCTTATATGCAGTTCTGAAAGGCATTCCGCGAAGCGTGAGATAGTCTGCAAGGTCGGTTGCGTTGATGAATCCGCGAGCGGCGGCATTTTTCATCGCGTCAACGTTAACCTTCATAGTCGAGATCATCGGTGCGAGCAGGGAAAGGCACGCTTTTGCAGTGTCAAAGCTGTCAAAAATCGCCTCCTTGTCCTCCTGCATATCCTTGTTGTATGCGAGCGGAAGGCCCTTCATAACAGTTAAGATCGACATCAAATTTCCGTATACGCGACCGGTTTTTCCGCGTATCAGCTCCACCATATCTGGATTTTTCTTTTGCGGCATGATGGAGCTTCCCGTTGTGTAAGCGTCCGAAAATTCGATGTAATGGAATTCCCAGGACGACCAAAGGATGAACTCCTCCGACATACGCGAAAGATGCATCATTAAAATCGACAGCGCCGACGAAAGCTCGATGATGAAGTCGCGGTCGGAGACGGAGTCGATGCTGTTTTGCGTCGGTGCGGAAAAGCCGAGCAAGCTTGACGTCATAAATCTGTCAATGGGGTAACCGGTGCCGGCGAGTGCGCCTGCGCCGAGCGGACAAAGATTCATGCGGCGAACGGCGTCGTCAAGTCTGTCATTGTCGCGACGGAGCATTTCGGAGTAAGCGAGCAGATGATGACCGAAGCTGATCGGCTGTGCGCGCTGAAGATGCGTATATCCGGGGACGACGGTTTCGGCGTGATCGGCTGCTTTTTCCGTCAGCGCGTCGATAACGTCCGAAATAAGCGACTTGATCTCGTCTGCACGCTCGCGCAGATACATACGCGTATCGACAGCGACCTGATCGTTACGGCTGCGCGCCGTATGCAGTCGTTTGCCCGCGTCGCCTATGCGCGAGGTCAGCTCTCCCTCGATAAAGGTGTGTATATCCTCGGCGGTCATGTCAATTTTCAACGCGCCGGAATCAATGTCCGAAAGGATTCCCCCAAGACCGGTAACGATTTCGTCTGCGTCGGATTTGGAAATTATTCCGACCTCTCCGAGCATTGTCGCGTGAGCGATACTGCCCTTGATGTCCTCACGGTACATCCTGCTGTCTATTCTGATCGACGAATTGAAATCATCCGCGGCAGCGTCGGTTGCGCCCTGACGCCCCGCCCAAAGCTTGTTTTGATTGCTCATTTTGAGTTGCGTGCGGCGTCGAGCTTTGCTTTAACCTTGATCGGCAGACCGAACAGATTGATGAAGCCCTCTGCGTCCGCCTGGTTGTAATCCTCGTCTTCACCGAAGGAAGCGGTCTGCTCATCGTAGAGCGTGTAGGGGGAGGTTACGCCCGCATTGATGATGTTGCCCTTGTAGAGCTTGAGCTTAACAGAGCCGGTAACGCGCTCGTTTGCCTTGTCAGTGAAGGCGGAAAGCGCCTCGCGCAGAGGAGTGAACCACTGACCGTTGTATACGAGATCAGCCATTTTCGGCGCGATCTGCGACTGCATAAAGTGGAAGGTTTCCTTGTCAAGCGTGATCGTTTCAAGGACGTTATGCGCTTTGTAGAGGATCGTTCCCGCGGGAGTTTCGTAAACGCCGCGGCTCTTCATGCCGACCAGACGGTTCTCGACGATGTCGATTATGCCGATTCCGTTTTCGCCGCCGAGCTTATTAAGCGTTTCGACAAGCTCGACAGCACC
>CAZOMK010000069.1:0-8306 GCA_964580615.1 uncultured Lachnospiraceae bacterium
TGATACGCAAAAGTGTTGACTTACCGCTTCCGTTTGAGCCGATAAGTCCGAGAATGGAGCCGCTGTCAACGGAAAGCGAAACTCCGTCAAGCGCCTTTACATCAGAAAAGCTTTTCGATATCTCTTTAATTGTGATCATAAAATTCTCCTTCCGATTGTTATTGATACCAAACGGTATCCGCTATTGAGTCAATGTCGGCTTTGTTCAGTCCGAGCGCTTTTGCTTCCTTCATTGCCGATTTGAGCTCGGCGATCACCGTCTCTTTTTGACGCTTCAAAGCATCGCCTATGCTGTCAGAAACAAAGCTTCCGCGTCCCTTTACGGAATAAATGATCCCTCGACGCTCAAGCTCCGAATAAGCCTTTTGAATGGTATTCGGGTTTATTCCGAGCTCGGACGCAAGCTGACGCACACTCGGAATCGGCTCATTCGGCAGAAAAACTCCGCTCAAAACCATTTTGCTGATATTCTCCACGAGCTGCTCATAAATGGGCATTCTGTTTTTAACATCAATGCATACAAAGCTCATTTCGCCATTGAACGCTCCCTTCAACAATCTGTACTACGTGTAATAGTACACTGACATGATAACACTTGTTTTCGCCGCTGTCAATACGAAAGAACAATATTTACAAATTTTCTATTGAAAAAGCGGAATAAATGCTTTATAATACTCTTCCGTAAGTAAAAAAGCTAAGGAGACAAAATCAATGGCATTTCTTGATTCAGCCGCTACAAATAACGCTAACACATCCTCCGCATGGGGTTCGATCATTATGCTTGTTATAATGCTCGTTGTGTGCTATTTCTTTCTTATAAGACCTCAGAAAAAGCAGGAAAAAGAAACAAATGCAATGAGAAACAGCCTTCAGGTAGGTGACGAGATCACAACTATCGGTGGAATTATCGGTAAGATCGTAAGCATCAAGGAAGAAACTGTTATGATCGAAACAGGCAAAGAAAAGACAAAGATCAGAATTCTTCGCTCTGCGGTAAGATGCGTTGACGTAAAAGCAGAGGACGCAGATCAGTAATTCCGTCATAAAACGGTATCGCCCCGAATACTATTAAACAAAAAGTATTCGGGGTGAACTTACAATGAAAAACGAAAGCTTCGGAAATTTCGGAAAATGCTGTCTTGATGCAGGCGTTTCGACGCTTATTTCGGCGGGGATCGCCGCCGTTATGCTGTTTTTGCTCGGCTTTGTCGTTTATCGGACAGACGATCCGGGCAAGCTTATCACCGCAACATCGGTTTTTATTACGGCAGTCGCGTTTGTCTCTGCCGGAGTGATCGGAGCCGTCAAGGGCGACGGTTTTTTGATCGGATGCTTTTCCGGACTAATGCTTTTCTGTATATTTTTTATCCTGTCTCTCTTTTTCGACGGAGACGCGGGAGTTGTCCCTTATTCGAAAATGCCGTATTCGCTCATAAGCTTCGCGGCAGAGCTGATCTTATCCGCGGCAGGCGCGTTTTTCGCTTCCGCGGGGCAGAGAAAAAAACATTCCGCACCTCGTGTGCCCAAAATTAAACATAAATGATCCGTGCTTGCGGAAAACGGAGGAAGTATGATCTTTCAGTTCAAAAAATCAAAGGAGCGTTACGTTTACGATTCCGGAAGCGGAGTTGTTTCTTCGCTCAGTGCACTTCAGTATAAGATGCTTTCGTATGTCGCACCTCCGCTCGGCGAGGAGCTCCCGACTGCATTGAGATACGATCTTGCAAAGTTTGACGGAGGAGTCGTCAGCGAAGCCTATGAAGGGCTTTACAAGCTTTATTCCGAGGGAAAGCTCTTTTCAAACGACGATGCCTCACCCGAAGAATGCGAAAAAAAGTTCACTTTGGTGAAAGAAAAGTATTAATAATGACAAAAAGGACAGCATTTTGTACGTTGCTGTCCTTTTTTTGCCTTTTGTTTACAAAATAATGATTGCGATTCAAGGTGTTATGGTATATAATATTATGATGTATTCGTATACAAAAATTCACCACATTCGAAAAGGAATGCTTTAATGAAAATATTCGATAAGATTTTCGGTACGTACAGCGACCGTCAGATCAAAAAAATAATTCCGACAGTTGATAAGATCGAAGCGCTTGCGCCTCGTTTTTCAGCTATGTCGGATTCGGAAATGCTTAACATGACAAGCGAGTTCAAGTCTCGTCTTGCAAATGGCGAGACTTTGGACGACATCCTCCCCGAAGCATTCGCGCTCGTTCGTGAAGCCTGCGACCGCGTTCTCGGAAAGCGTCCGTTTAATTGTCAGCTTCTTTGTGGCGTGCTTTTGCATCAGGGCAGAATAGCGGAAATGAAAACGGGCGAAGGAAAAACGATCGTTGCAACAATGCCGTCGTACCTAAACGCGCTGACCGGAAAGGGCGTTCACGTCGTCACCGTCAACGAATATCTTGCACGTCTCGGTGCAGAGGAAATGGGTAGGGTGCATGAATTTCTCGGTCTCTCGACGGGACTTGTCGTCCACGGTCAAACGTCTGCCGAAAAGCGCGCCGCTTATGCAGCTGATATAACCTACGGTACGAACAACGAATTCGGATTTGATTACCTGCGCGACAATATGGTCATCTATAAAGAGCAGCTTTCGCAAAGAGGACATAACTTCGCCATCGTTGACGAGGTAGACTCCATCTTCATTGATGAAGCGAGAACTCCGCTTATCATTTCCGGCGCGGGTGATGAATCAACCGATATGTATGCTCGTGCGGATGAGCTTGTTTCGCGGATGCGTCCGTTTGTCATCAAGGAGCTTGATGCAAAGGAGGACGCGGAGGAGATCATCAAAAACGCAGGCGTAAATGCGGATTATATCGTTGACGAAAAAAAGCGAACAACAACGCTTACCGAACGCGGAATAGAAAAAGCCGAAAAATTCTTCGGAATAGAAAATTTCGGTGATGCGGAAAACTCCGAGCTTGCACATTACGTTTATCAAGCGCTCCGCGCTCACGGAATCATGCGCCGCGATATTGATTATGTCGTTCATCAGGGCGGAATCATGATAATCGACTCCTTCACCGGTCGTATGATGCCGGGCAGACGCTATTCGGACGGCTTGCATCAAGCGATCGAGGCAAAGGAGGGCGTTGAAATTCAGCGCGAGAACAAAACTCTTGCAACGATCACCTTCCAAAATTATTTCCGTATGTACAGTAAGCTTTCGGGCATGACTGGTACAGCCCTCTCCGAAGAAAACGAATTCAGAGAAATATATAATCTCGACGTTGTCGAGGTTCCGACGAACAAACCGATGATACGCGTCGATCACAACGATGTCGTTTACAAAACGGCTAAGGCAAAGGAAGATGCCGTCATTCAAAATATCAAAGAATGTCACGCAAAAGGACAGCCGGTGCTTGTCGGTACCGTTTCGATCGAAAAGTCCGAGGCACTTTCGAAAAAGCTCAAGGGCGCCGGAATAAAGCACACTGTTCTGAACGCGAAATATCACGATAAGGAAGCCGAGATCGTCGCTCAGGCGGGTAAGCTCGGCGCAGTTACCATTTCGACGAACATGGCGGGACGCGGTACTGATATTTTGCTCGGCGGTAATGCCGAATTCCTTGCAAAATCGGAAATGAGAAAGAACGGATACGATGAAAAGATCATCGCAACGGCAACGGGCTCATCTCAGTCGGTAACAGAGGAGGAGCTTGCCGCAAGGGAAGTGTTCCGCGAGCTTTACCGCAAGTATCAGCTTGAAATCGAGCCGGAAGCGAATCTTGTGCGCGAGGCGGGAGGACTGTTTGTTATAGGCACGGAGCGTCACGAAAGCAGACGAATCGACAATCAGCTTCGAGGACGTTCGGGACGTCAGGGTGACCCCGGTGAGTCACGCTTTTATGTCTCGCTTGAGGATGATCTTATGCGTCTTTTCGGCGGCGATAAGCTTTACAATATCGTTGACAGACTCAGAATCCCCGATGATATGCCGATAGACGCCGGCATACTTTCCGATTCGATCGAAACCGCTCAAAAGCGCATAGAGGATCAAAACTTCAACAGACGTAAAAACGTCCTCGAATACGATGATGTTATGAATCAGCAGCGTACCCTCATCTATAAGGAACGCAAAGAGGTGCTCGACGGTCTTGACCTTTCCGAAAAGATCAAGAAAATGATTGTCGGTACTGTTACGGAAGCCGTTTCGTCCGCAACCTTCGGAGAAGCAAAGGATGATTGGAAGCTCAATTCGCTCATAACCGAATATTCGGGCATCCTTTTCGCCGCAAACGACGAAAAATTCTCGGAAAATACTCTCGTTTCGCTTTCAACGGAAGAGATCACAGACCTGTTCTGCGATCGTGCGATTTCCGTTTATGAAGAAAAAGAAGCAAAATACGGCGCCGAATGGCTGCGTAATGTCGAACGCAACGTACTGCTTAAAGCGGTCGATAAGCATTGGATGGAGCATCTCGAAGCAATGGATGACCTGCGCGACAGTATTCGTCTCCAGGCTTATGCAAACAGAAATCCCGTTTCGGAGTACAGAATCGCCGGTATGGATCTGTTCGCAGAGACGATGGATGACATCAAGCGCACTACTTCGCGAATTGTCCTTTCCGCAATTCCGCGCGAGGAATTCGAAAAGCGCCGTCAGATGATGGTCGCAAAATCTGCCGGCGTCCTCGGTACAAACGGCCCTGTACGCACGGCTGAAAAGAAAAAGCCCGTCGTAAAAAAAGCCGCCGAAAAGGTCGGACGTAACGATCCCTGTCCGTGCGGATCGGGAAAAAAATACAAGAACTGCTGCGGCGGTGTCTCGTCTAATGACAATTAAAAGCAAGGGTTAAGCTATGGGACTCGGACTCTTATTTATCGGATATGTTCTTTTATCCTTATTTACTTATGCACCTACATTTTTCATAACCGATTTTGTCGGTGCATTTATCATGCACGAAGCGCTTATGAAGCTGCGCCGTCATGCCGAAAAATTCAAATATGCTATCATGTCCGTCTATGCGCTTTTCGTCGTAGTTACGGTGCAGTGTATATATTACGCACTGCACTATATCGGCATAATAGAGGCGCTTGATCAGACGGTCAATACGGTGATCGAGATTGGCAGACTTGTAACAATGCTTGTATATACGGTGACAATGCTTCTCGCGTTGGAGCAGCTTTCCCGCTCCGTCGGAGATAACAAGCTCGCAGACAGATGCCGCAGAAATATGTGGTATTATGTCATAAGCTTTGTGCTTTCACTGTCCCTCTCCTTCGATTTCGACTTTTTGGAGGGATATATATCGGCATTTTCGGCGCTTGCTTTTCTCATTAAGCTTTTGTGTGCGATCCTTGTACCGGCCGTTATTTACAGCTCGTATATGTGGATCTGCCTCGAGGGGGATCACGACATGAACAAAAAGAAGGAATCTCGTTTTTCGGTGTTTTTTTCAAAGCTTAAAACAGGCGGAAAAGACGACGTTACAAAAGAGGATATCAAGAAAAAACAAGCAAAAAAATAACGGGAGGGAACCGATTCATGAAGGCGTTTTTTGCTATTGTCGCAATAATATTTATTGCCGTGCCGGATATTTCGGCAATTGATCTTTTGCCGGACGTGCTGGGATTTTTCTTTCTTTATGTTGCCGTTACGGTACCGTCCGAATTTTCAAGCAAGCTTGCCGGTGCAAGATCCTTGATCTTCAAGCTCATGCTTCTGTCCGCGGCCGATCTGGTCGTTTCGTATATAACCCCTGCCGAGGATACGACAATGATCTTGCTTTGCTCGTTCTGCTTCGGAATCGCGGAAGCGGTCATGATGTACATCGCCTTCGACGGCATAATAGACGGAATGATCTATCTCGGAACGCTTTTTCCCGCTGTCGGAGTCTATATGCCCGAACGTAAGCGTCCGCTTGAACGTTATCAAAAGCGAATTGAGAAAAAGCTTCGCCGCTTTGCGGAACGCGAAATGAAAAATGGCGTCGTCGTTTCCGAACGCGATATAATCGAAAAGCGCGACGAGCTTGTTGCGAAGCGCTCCGACAAGTCGCTTTCCAAATTCATAAAGCAAACTCACATCTTTATTATTTTGAAAACGGCACTTAACATACTCCCCGAATTTTCGTCGCTTTCGTCATACGAATATTCGGGAAATGTCGGTACTTACAATGTGAATATTGCCGATTTCCGAGGACTTTTTATAACGCTTGCCGTTTTTGTTTCGCTTGTTATAGCAGTATTCTGGTCGTGCAAGGCGATACGTTATGTCAACGGTATAAAACGGGACAAGCCCTTTATCGCCGCAATGTACAATTCCTATACAAGCGAGGTGAAAAACAATTTCGGACTGTTGCAGTATAAGCAGTACAAGACAGCTCTTGTCGTGCTTTCGGTGGGAATCGTGCTTTCACTTGATTTTATCGTTGATCATATCAATATCATCCCCGATTTTTTGTCGGCAGCGGCATTCCTCATTTTTTGGCTTATGTTCATTCGCCGCCGCACAAAAACCGATGCTTGCGGTCTTGTCGCCTCGATCGTATACACTGTCCTTTCCGTCGTTCAATGGACAGAGGTGAAGCGTTTTATTGTCCGATTTGATGATTTTACGCGCACAATGAAGTTGGATGAAGCTTTTTTGCGGCACATTATTCTTTGTGTGATCACATTTGTTACGGAAGCGGCGTTTGTCGCGGTCATGTATTTTGTCTGCAAGAAGCTTAAATCCGTTATTTTCGAGCATACCGGTTATCTCACAAAGGACGGCGAAAGCGACTCATATTCGGTCAAGCTTCACGAAAAACTTGCGGCAACAAACAAACGAGCGTATATTTTTTCCGTCTTTACGGCTGTCGTATCAGTTGCGTACATGATACTCGTCGGCATCAACAAAGGCGTTGAAGCAATGGAAAACAACATAAAATACGTTTTTTATGTCCCCGTTTTCGAAAGTATAGCAACAGTGTTGACGATCGTTGGAGTTGTGTACTGTATTTACACCGTTAAATTTATAAGCGACGTATCCGACGGACTTGACGAAAGATACAAGCTCGATTAAAGCTATGAATAAAAAATGCAGAGACGAAGATTCGTCTCTGCATTTTGTTTATATAAGTGTGTCGATCCATGAATCACGCATAAGTATTCCGATGCCGCGAACACTGTGCTTGAAGCTCGATCCGCAGGCGAAAAATTCGGGAATGCGCGACTTCTGAAGTCCGTACTCGGTAATAAGCGCATTTTGAATTTGATTTACTATAAAATCCGGCTCACGCGGAAGCGCGCTTTCGATGATGAAAGCGTCGGGATCGAGTATTGTCACGATATTGTAAACAGCGCTCGACAGCTCATTCGCGATAGCTTCATCGGATCTGCTTGTCTGTATCCTGTTTTCAAGCTTCTCGCCGTAACGTAAGATCATTCGTCCGAAATCACATTCGGAATCATGCGCTCCTTTTATAAAGCTGCCTTGACTGTATACGGCGCCGTCAACGGATTCACCCATATACATATATACGATAACGCGTTTTTCGCGCTCCGGTATCATGCCGATCGCGGAAATAGCGGCTGCCTTTACGTTTTTCATTATGACGGAAACATTTTGACCGATCAGCTCCTCAAAGGTTTGTCTGATCGGGATCGTGTTAAGCTCAGGAACCTTCGTTGATATCACCTTGTCCTCTGCGGAAATATAAATTCCCGGAACCGTTACGCCTATACCGATCATTTTATCCTTGTCACGACGCTTGTTTATATAAATCGCCGCCGAGTTCAAAAACATATAGAGATTATCGTCGTAATAAAGCGATTTATTGTATGTATATGTCATGTTGTCAACAAGCTTGAGACTCAGATCAATAACGGAAAGGGTAAACGCACGCTCCGTTAGGTCGATCACGACAGCGTAATTGATCGTGTTCAGCGAAAGCAGTCCGGCTCGTCTGCCGACGTTGCCCTTGAGCTCAAGCTCCTGAGTCAGAATATTAAGGTTAAGCAGGGAATCGATGACCTTACCGACAGTCATGAGACTCAAGCCCGTCGCTTGTGCAATTTCCAAACGACTGATAAGTGACTTTGATGCAACTGCATTGAAAATCTTTTTGATACTTTCGTTTTTCACGCTTTTCAGAATATTATTATCCACGCCATCCTCCCAAAACAATAATTTGTTATAATTTGATATGATAATAGTATATATTATGATTATTAAAAAGTCAAGACAAAAATATAATAACACGCACGGATATTATATTTTTTTTAATAATTGAAAAAGGTACTTGCATTTGTCCGATTCTTCATATATAATCTTTTTATCAATATAAGAAAAAATGTGAGTTATGCAT